>JAJDDR010000285.1 GCA_029260255.1 Phycisphaerae bacterium | reverse complement strand
CTTGAACGGCGTGGGAGAAGCCGAACAGAGTAAGCGAGCGGCCGATCTTCTTCATCGCGTCGGACTGGGTGATCGGCTCGAGCACAAACCGTCCGAGCTCAGCGTCGGGCAGCAACAGCGCGTGGCACTGGCCCGCGTATTGGCCAACGATCCAAAGGTGATTCTGGCTGACGAGCCCACGGGAAACCTCGACCCCGAAACGAGCGAGCAGATCATCACGTTCCTCGATGAGCTGAGCCGAGACGGGCGTACCATCGTGGTGGTCACGCACGACCCCCGCGCCGCCGTGCATGCGAAACGCGTCATGCGGATAGTTGACGGTACCATCCGAGCGAATCAACCCATGCCTGCCCGCGCCGCGACATGCGAAAACGCCGGAAACCCAGCGTAGGAAGGCGTTGAACGCGACAGGAGAAGGCGTCCTCGGGTCAGGCGCAGCACGCTTGGCGATCACCACCGTCGATGGGTGTGACCATTCCTTGTGGCAGGGTGCCTCGGCCGCATTGGGTAGGGCGGGTTTTACCCGCCGCAATGGTGCAAGAAGGCGGGTGGAACCCGCCCTACCCTTGGCATGCCACAATTGCTGATCACACCCACCGTCGATTGCCGTGACGGAATGTCGTTTACCGAGAATAGCGCTCGGACTACAATTCCTGATCGTTGCCGCGTGATCGATACAATGTAAGGAGCGCATCTCATGCATGTCACATCAAAGACGGTCGTGGTCAAGATCATCTCCTGCGTCGGCATTCTCGTCTCGGGTGGTTGCGACCTCGCCTCGCCCGATCCGGGTTCTGGCAACGGGACCATCGCTCCCGAATCAACGGCCGCGCCGCCGGCAACGGGAATCGGGGGGGATACCACAAAGTGGGATCTCTGGTCTTCCGGGCAAACGCGCCTGCGCGGCGCGGACCTGCATCCGTGCGCGCTGTTCGATGAGGAGGACAACGTCTGCCGCGTGCCGATCGGGCAGCAGGATGTTCAGGACCTCAGGGACATGGGCGCAAACGTCATCAACGCTTCCTACGAGGGGTTGTTCGAACAGCAGCCCCCGTACGGACTGGACGCCGAGCGTCAACAGGAGATGGACGACCTCATCGCATGGGCGGAAGACGTCGGCATCTACGTCGTCATCAACGCCCGGACGGGTCCGGGGCGCAACGAAGCCGCCATCCAGGTCGGCCTCGGGCTGCCGACTCTGACCACCGTCTGGACGGATCGCTCCGCTCACGACGCGTGGATCGACATGTGGCGATACATGGCCGATCGCTACGCGGACAGCCCGGTCGTTATCGGCTACGACCTGATGGTCGAGCCGCACGTCAACACGTGGGTGGACCCCAACGGCGCACTCAGCCCCACCGCTTTCCAGGAGCAACACGCGGGCACGCTCGCGGATTGGAACGCGTTCGCCCAGGAGATCACCACGGCCATTCGCGAAGTGGACAGCGAAACACCGATCGTCATCGACAGCCTGTCGTGGGCGAGCGCTTCGTGGTTTCCCGCGCTCCGCCCCACCACCGACGCGCGGACCATCTACAGCCCGCACTTTTACGACCCCGACACCTACGTCAGCCAGGAGAGTCAATCCACCGACATCAGCTATCCCAGCACCGTGGTCGATGCGGGCGAGCGTATCGAGTTCAACCGGGAGTGGCTGGCGACCGATATGGAACCGGTCGTCGCGTTCTCGCGAGGGCACGACGTGCCGATCTACGTCGGCGAATTCGGCGCCTTTCGATGGGTCCCGGGCGGAGCGGCGTTCATCGCCGACGAGGTCGAGCTCTTCGAGGAGAGCGGCTGGAACTACGCGTACTATGTGTGGCGCGGCGACGTCGTCGGGTTCGACGCGTTCAACGCGGAATTCGGCAGCGACTCGGCTGACACCGACGCCGTCGCGGGCAACCCGCTGCTCGGCGCGTATACGGCCGAGTGGTCGCGGAATACGGATTATCCGGTTATTGCGGAGTGACGCCCGGCGCCCGCCGGCTTGATCGGGCAGCGTTCGCTAACTCGTCGCCTCGAGAATTCCGGGACAGCGTTCGGCGATGTAGCCGAGGATATGACGCACGCTGACGACGCCCAGCGCCTTGCCGTCCTTCTCGATCGGAAGATGCCGGTAGTCACCCACCATCATGCGGTTCAACCCGAAGGCTACGGTGTCCGTCGGGCGCAGGCGCTCGGGATCCGGCGTCATGAAGTCGGAGATCGGCTGCGAAGCAACCTCGTCGAATCGCTGGGCGACGCGCAGGAGAGTGTCGCGCTCGGTGAAGATCCCGACCATCACACCGTCATCGTCGACGACGAGCGCGCAATTGCGCCCCGTCTCCACCAACCGCCCAACGACGTCGCGAAACGGCATCGTGGGCGGGACCTGGAGTGGATCGGTCGGGATCAGACCCACCACCGGATCGCTCATGACGCTCTGCTCGATGGCCGACCGACCGACGGGCGCGTCGAGGTCGTTGAGGTCGCTCTCACACTCGGCACATTGATCCGCACCGGCAATGTTCCCGAATCCACATGACGGGCAAATCATCCGAGACCTCCCATGTTTGGGCTGCGGCGTTTTCGCCGACGGAGTACCGGGCACATACCCGGCGAGGACCTATTCAACGATCCACGTGTCGCCGGCATTCAAAAGATCTTCAATCGTCCCCTCGCCCTTGGCGGCGACCGCAGCGCGCATCTGATCCTCGAGCATATCCTCGTACGTCGGGCGTTCGATCGCCCGAAACACGCCGATCGGCTCGGGAAAAGTCGGGTGGTACATCCGGCTGAGCATGTACGCCAGAGTAGGCTCCGCCGCACGCTCGTCGTGGAACAGCAGATCATCCTCCTTGATCCCGTTGCCCACCTGCACGATTTCGGGACTCAGTCCGTTCAGCCGGATCCCCTTGTCCCGTTCCTTTCCGAAGATGAGCGGCCGGCCGTGCTCCAGCACGATCGTGGTCTCATCACGCGTGGCCTTGCCGGTGGCGTACTCGTACGCATTGTGGTTGAAGATGTTGCAGTTTTGGTAGACCTCGACGAACGACGTCCCCTTGTGAGACGCGGCCCGCTCGAGCATCTCGCTGAGATGCTTGACGTTCACGTCGTGCGTGCGCGCCACGAACGTCGCCTCGGCACCGATGGCGACCGACAGAGGCTGGAGCGGGTAGTCGATCGACCCGTTGGGCGACGACCTCGTCTTCTTTCCCTTCTCCGAAGTCGGCGAGTACTGCCCCTTGGTCAAACCGTAGATGCGGTTGTTGAACAGGAGGATGTTGATGTCGATGTTCCGGCGAATCGCATGGAGGAAGTGGTTGCCACCGATGCTTAGCGCGTCGCCGTCGCCCGTGGCCACCCACACGTGCAGATCAGGCCGAGCGATCTTGATCCCCGAGGCTACCGCCGGCGCACGCCCGTGGATCCCGTGAACGCCGTACGTGTCGAGGTAATACGGAAACCTGCTCGAACAACCGATTCCCGAAACGACAACCAGCTTCTCCTTGGGAATGCCGAGTTGGGCCATGACCTTCTTGGTCTGCGCCAGGATCGAGTAATCTCCGCACCCCGGGCACCAGCGCACGTCCTGGTCGCTGGCGTACTCCTTGGCGGTCAACTTCGCTAATTCAACGTCGACGGACATTGTCGTCAGCCTTTCAGCACTTCGTCTATCTTCGCTTCAATCTCGGCGATTCGGAACGGTTTACCCTGGATCTTGTCGAACGCTATGGTCTCGGTCCGGTACTCCGCTTGTACCAGCAGACGCAACTGTCCGCCGTTCATTTCAGGGATCAGGATCTTCTTGTGCGATCGGAGCACGTCGCCGAGGTTCTTGGGGAACGGAAACAGATACCTGAGATGCGCGGAAGCCACGCTTCGCCCGTTCGCCCGGGCACGCCCCACCGCGGAGATCACCGCGCCATAGGTACTTCCCCAACTGAGGATGAGCAGTTCGGCATCCGCCGGACCGTCTACCTCGACCCCGGGGATCTCATTGGCGATCCCCGCTATCTTGGCCGCCCGGAGGCGAACCATGTCCTCGTGGTTCCGCGGGTCGTGGGACACGTTGCCGGTGATGTTGGACTTCTCCAGTCCGCCGACTCGGTGCTGAAGACCCTTCGTACCGGGGACCGCCCACGGGCGGGCGAGCCTCGCGTCACGCGCGTACGGTTTGAACGACTCCCCGTTGGCCAACGGATGATCCACGTGCAAATCCGGGAGAGAGTTGATCGCCGGAAGCCTCCACGGCTCGGCACCGTTGGCCAGATACCCGTCGCTCAGCAGAAGCACCGGAGTCATATATCGAATCGCGATCCGAAACGCCTCGAGCGTCATCGCGAAACAATCACTCGGCGTCCGTGGGGCGAGCACCGGAACCGGACATTCGCCGTTACGCCCGAACACCGCCTGAAGCAGGTCGGCTTGCTCGGTCTTGGTCGGCAGCCCGGTGCTCGGTCCACCACGCTGCACGTTGACTATGACCACCGGAAGCTCCGTCATGACCGCCAGACCGATGGCCTCTGCCTTGAGACACAGACCGGGACCACTCGTGCCGGTGCAACTAAGGACGCCGGTATACGCCGCACCCACCGCGGCAGTCATCGCCGCGATCTCGTCCTCCGCCTGGATGGTCTTGACCCGATAGTGCTGGTAGCGCGACAGCTCGTGCAGAATGTCACTCGCCGGCGTGATGGGGTAGCTGGCGTAGAAAAGCTCCTTGCCCGCGAGCTGTGCGGCGGCGGCCATGCCGATCGCCACGGCCTCGTTCCCCGTGATCTTGCGGTACTTGCCCGGCGAAATCTTCGCCCGTTGAATCTCGAAGCGGACAGCGAACGCCTCGGTCGTCTCCCCATAGTAGTAGCCGGCCTTGAGGGCGCTCGCGTTGGCCT
>JAJDDR010000284.1 GCA_029260255.1 Phycisphaerae bacterium | reverse complement strand
GCCGAGCGCCCGGTGTTTTGCCTGCTCTGGCGAACTCAGCGCACGCTCATGGATCCTCACTTCTCCGCGTCTGGTTTGCTGTGGTCTGTGGCACGCTCTTCAGGCGATATGGTGGAGCGCGCGGCCCATCGCGTCCAAGGTGGGACCGCGCGGGTGTGCTGCACCTTGTCGCACCCGCAACGGGGGCATTCGGTCAGCTTCTGGCGGCTGAACCACTTCGCGGTACAGCAACAGCAGGCGCTGTAGAACTGGTCCTTCATCCCGAACCTCGCGTTCTCCGACCGACAGGATGCGCAATCCGTCGCTTAAGCCTCCGGGAGCCCGTCCGCAGGCCCCGCCCACGTCTCACCCTATCGCCCGTCGCCGACTCGCTTCGCTCGGTCGGTTGAGCGACGGCCGACAGGGTCCCGAGCCGCAGGCGGATACGGCGGCGCGATGATCATTATCACAAGAGACCATCGACACAGTCCGCGACGTAATCACGCTACCGGCCTGGTTGCCTGGCCAAGTCGGCCACTCCAGAAGATCACGATTGCCGACGGGAAAGGCGCCGAATGGCGAGCCCCACCGAACTTCAGCCGGCCGCGTAAGAAGACAACTTGTCCGCGTCTCGCATACTTATGCCACCACGCCGTGTCGGTTCGACTTGGCACCAGGCACACCACCGTTGAACCGCAGAGCGATTCTTCGTACGCCTTGCGCATGAATGCGTTGATTCCTCGCCCATACGGTGGGTTCATCCAAACCGTGCCCGTCCAACGCTGCTGGAGGGCGTCGTCGTCCTTCGTGAAGTACCGAGCGCATTTCGCGTTTTCGGGCGAGGCGCAGGCGTCGAGATCAAAGTGGAAGATCGTGTCTAGCTCGACGAACAGATCGTCGGGCGTGGCCCACTCGGCTGATGCCGATGAGAAATGTACTTGAAGGCTGGAACGCATCAGGCGGATTCTCCCATGCCTCGTGGCGCCAAGAGACCCAGGTGATGGACGGGTCAAAACCTCAATTCTGCGAAGTTGCCGCTTCGTCTGCGGGAGCTTCGCGTTCCTGTTCCTTGCGACAGATGAAAGTATGGGCGGCATCGAGCACCTTCGCAGCGAGCAGCAGGTCATTGCGACCCAATGACTGGGTCTCCTGCCAATCGCCGTTCGTGTCACGATAAATGCGCGACAACGTGACGTTGTGCATGATGCCATTCGACTTCGTCGGGTTGGCCCAGACGACCGCCTTGATGAGGCCCATCCGAATCTCCTGGACGGGCTGGTTTTTGGTTTCACTGTTGCTCATAACATTTCTCCTTTCGGTTTCCTTAGACTGAGTGTCCATCACCTGGTCTGCTGTTGTTATGGCTTGACCGGGTGAGCGCGTGCGCTATCTCGCAGAGCGGCGTAATGCACCAAGATCATTTGGGTTTCGACTCCGCGGCGGGTTCGACCTCCCTGAGGGTGACATGCTCGAAGACTCGATTCGCCACGAGCGCGAGGCGCGGCATGTCCTCCGGCCGAAAGTAGGAAGTCGTCTTCCACTCGCCGGTCCGTTCGTCGCGATAGCGCTTCTGGACGCGGATGCTGTGCTGCGTCATGCTCCGGCCGTCGCGTGTTTCCGCCTTGGTCCAGATGGAGGCGCAGATCGTCCCCGCCCGGTACTCCTTGACTGGTGGTTGTGGTTGCTGACTCATGAGATTTCTCCTTGAGGGTCGGTTACGTCGGAGGACGTCGAGCGCTGCCGGCGGGACCCATTGCCACCGGCGCGCGCCGGGTGTAGTTTCTCTTTGAGTTCACGAGTCGCCCGGTCGATCGCCTTCTCACGGCTCTGGCTCGGCGCGGGCTCAGCAAGCGGGCGGGGTGTGGACGAACTCAGCAGTTCCGCGAACCGCTGGAGAGCCTCGACCGACGTGTAGGTCGTGCCACCGATCCGGATGGCCTCCAGCTTGACGCCCCTGACTCCGCGCGAGAGCCACCGGTAGCACGCGCTGATGTGGACTCGCTTCCCACTTGGCCGTCGCGGGAGATGGCTCGGAATGTCGCGAACCGGAACAAGCTGTTCACACGCGAGGTCGATCACGCTGCCGTCTCCGCTTTGTTTCTGCCAATCGCAGGTCCAGCCAAATCGACCGTCTGATTGGCCACATTCGGATGTCCACACACGGTGAATGCCTCCGAGCCAGGAGCCCACTTTGGACTGCTTGCTTTGCTGTCGTCCTGAACTCGGTTCATCCCGAATGAGCTCCGTAACTCGTTATCCGCACTCATGTAACAGCGTTTGTTGGGCACCACTCGATACATGTCCAAGGTCAGGTCGGGAAGTGCCCGAGAACGCCCCCAATTCGTCAACCGCCTCCACCCAGATCCGCACTCGCTTGATGAGCGGCGTCGCTTCATCGGGTCGTTTGGTACGCACTGCATCCATGATGGCCTTCCGGCGTTGGGCGGTGTGGGTGATGACGGCGAAACCGAAGCGCTGGTCTCGAATCGCCTCGGACAGGGCCGGTGAGGTACGCATCGCCTTCAGAAGCGTGCCGATTCGTCGGTGGACCGTGGGCACCGGCGTGTTCGGTCCCGGCACGTAGCAGTCAAACGCAATCGTCCGGTCCTTTACGTTGCAGAGGCAGTACGCCCGATCCCGCAGCTTTTCGCCGAGGGCGGTGGCCAGATGAGCCGCCTCGATTCGATGTCGCTCAACGCCGGAAACATGGCAAAACAGGAGCACTCCCAGGTTCTTGAGCAGGGACTGTCCGCCCATCTTGCGAGAGCGGGCGACGGACACGCCGGCGGCGGCCGCGCCTTTCTTAGTGAGCTGATAGAGCGTGCGGTTGCTCGGGAAGCCCTTGATCGTGCGCAGAAACCCGTCCCGAACGAGACTCCCCAGGCGCTTGTCCGGTTCGCCCGGAACCAGCGAACCGACCGTCACCCGCGTGGCGATTCTATAAAGGCCCACAGTCTTGAGGATGTTGAGATTCGTTTCACTGACTACCACAGCTCATACCCCCATCCCTGTTCGGCACAGTAGTCGTGAAGAGATTTCAGCTTGTGGCGCCGGTACGAACCACCGATGACTTCGATCGCCACCGGTCGTCCGGGCCGCTTGAGAAGGGCGTCCGGGAGAGCGGAAGCGTCGCCAGCCTGGGCGGCCAGGGTGCCTTCGCCAATCCAGACGCGCGCGTCGCGTGGACGCGTGGAGCGAAAGTTCAAGTACACCATCGCTACCAGCAGGTCGTGAGAGATCTCGCTCGGTCTCGGATACCTGGCAGTTCCGCCGAAGTGCACCGCGGCGGATTCGGAAACCGAAACGAGACTCATCGCTCGCACATCGGCCCTCCAGCGTGCGCGGGAGGATGCGATGATTGCCGGCCAGTCCGGTTCCGGATGCCCGGGGCACCAGACCGCCAGCGGTTCGAGCGAACGAGAAGGAACGCTCGCAATCGCCTGCGAGCGCTCGACCCACCCGGCGCCTTCGAGCCGCTTGAGCCGCGGCCGTGGGTCCCCGCCGCCCGGCCACCAGGTCCGCTTGATCTGTTCCACGCTGAGCACTTTCACGCAGTGGGAGAGCACGCTGAGCATCGACCGATCGCGGTCGGTAAGAACCACATGGTGTTTGATTTTCGTTTCCACGAACATCCAATCTCCGCAAATAAGGCATTGGCCTCCTCACGTCTGAGAAGACCAACGCCGATGATCAACGCTTTGCACTTGCATCAACCGTTCTTGTCCGTTCTCCCACTCATGCTGAGTGGTCCGTTTCCGTTGAAGTGCAAAGCGCCGCATGCATGCGCCGCAACTTCAACCGACAAGGTGATGTAGCAGGCACGCACGCATGATCATTTTGGCTGCATGGTTTTGCGTCGTTGCAGCCAATCGACGAGAAAAACCGTTCTTCCGTTGCCACCGACCGATGCACTGTGCTACGGTCGGATGATGAAAGACCTTATTTATCTGCTCACGGTCGCCTGGGAATCGGAGGCGTATCGCCTTCATGCGCGCCTGCTCGTAGCGGCGAGCGGCATCACGACAGGCTGGCTGATGGCACCGTGGCTTGCTGGATGAAAGGCTGCCCTCGGTTGGAAACCGAGAGCAGGACCGTAGTGACTGACGGTCGGCAGTCCGCGCTCTTAGCCAGTCATGTAGATAAGCGCGCGGTACAGTGCGGCACCAAGCAGCACCCACACGCCGTACCAGATGACCAACTCGGCAACTGCGCGGAAAGTGGCCCCAATTTCCAGGTACACGACGGTCGTCCTTGGGTCCGACCTTCGTTGTTTGAGCGTGAATAGCTTCATATGCTCCTCCTTTCGTTTCCTTCTTTTCGTTCTCAATCCAGCAGCGACGAATCTCGCTGTTGGGATCAGAACTGCAGGATGGAGCTATCTGAAACATCACATCACCTGGGCCGTCATCGCTTTGTCTCGGACGGCAACGAGATCGCAGAGGCTGCTGCGTCAGATAGAAATCAGTCGTCGAAGCTACCCGCTCCTCCACGGCTCGATTGCTTGGCAACATCCCGGAACAGTTGCTCCAACGCGGCATACTTGGTGTCCGCCTGCTGTTGGATTTCATCGGGCGCCTGCGCATTGACGACCGTTGTTTCGACTTCTCCGCCTTGGACCTGCGGCTCAGATTGCGTCGGCCAATGCGTCTGCGAACGTCTCAAGTACTCGGAATAGGTCATCGGGTACGGGCACCACACTTGGCGTGGCACGTAGCCAATCGGGGTTAGACCCGCGTTCCCGTTCACGTAGAGGAGTGACTGGCCGGGCGAGTTGTTGACCTCGCTGATCACGTTCTGATTGAGCCGTGTATGCACGACTTCTTGCTCTGTGGTACTGCCCGTGGATTCCGTGCCACTATATCCCCAGGTGCGTGACCTTATACATCCGAGTTCCTCACCAGAGAGATCGATCCAGTCGCGGCGTTCGCGTGAGTCCCCCAACCCAAATGTCTGATTGACCCGTGTGTTCGCCCAGATGGTCTTGCCTAAGTTGGGCGCGTCGCGAGTATCGAGGTTGCTGAGAGACTGGTTGCTGAGAATCATTCGAATCCTGGCGCCGGAAGCCTGCTGGAAGACCCGCTCCATGTTTGCGGAGCACACTACCTGCAGTTCATCCATACAAATGTATGAGTTCTTGCGTTTGTGGCCGCTGTTGTTCCATTTGCGCGCCGCGTCCATGAAACAGAAGAGGGCCATCTTCGCGATCGAGATAATGCTCATCGAGCTCTCGAGCGCGGGCAGCCAGAAGTACACGCACTCGTTCTTCTCGATAACGCTCGGCATGTGAATCGTGTCGATGCCGTCAGGAGCAGGCCCAAGAACGGGATACTGAGCCAGGGCGAAGATTCGCCCCAGGAGTTCAAAGGCATCCCGGTGCTCTCGGCGATCGAGCGTATCGGTGAGCAATTCGTACAGTTCCTCCCACGACGCAGGAGGGTGCCGCGCGGACTTAAGCGTCTTGAGCAGGAGGTTGCGCGATTGTTCGCCATAGTAGCTCGCGCCATACATCATGCCATGGTAAAGGTCGAGCATGTTCAGCGTCATTTCGCTAAACTCGATGTTGTGCCGCGGCGTTGCCTGTAGATTAGTGATTGGGTTGAAGAAGCTGGTCGCCTTGCCTTGTTCAAGTGTCATAAACCGAAATGTTTGGCCGCGACGTTGGCACTCTTCGCGTACCGTGTTGTAGAATACGAGGTCGCCCTTCATATCCCCGATGATCATCGGCGAGGGCTCGGACTGCGCCCAAAGGGCTTCGCCGTCGGTGCCAACGCGGGGTGTTCCATTCTCATCCAGAATTGGGCAACGGTGCCCTCGAATGAGTTGCGTGGTAATCCCAACCTGGCCGTTGCTCGTTTTCCCGGATTGCGCGGGTCCGCATTGATGGAGGTGCCCATCAAGCGCGTCCAACGGTAGGAGGGCGGGCGTACGACAGGGCAGTTCTCTGCGGAGTATCTTCTGAAATGGGTGCCAGGCATGTTCTGAGCTTGGAAGCAGCCAACCGAGGAAGAGATGCTCGCGCAAGGCCACGCCTTGCCCCGTCCCCCGCTCGGGGGGACTGTCTGCCGCCACGGGGGAATCGGCACCATCCGACTTTGGAGCAGGAGCGTTGTTGCCGCCGTCCGGCGATTCGGGTGCCGTTTGATCGTCGCCGGCGCCTGAATCACCTGATTCGGGCTGTGACGCTCCCGAACCGGTCTGCCCCTGATCGGCGTTTGTCGTTTGGGGCTGTTCCCGTTCCCAGCGATCGAGGATCCGCTCGGCGAGTTCGGCGGAGTCTTGCGTGTTCTGGACGTTTGGAAACGAATCAAACAGGTCGTTGTAGCCGGCGACATGAGATTCAAGCCCGAGCATATCGCGGTGATGCGACAGTCTCAGATAGACGGCAGTACAGAACTTACCGAAGGCGTCGCGCTGTGCAACGAGTGCGATGATCCGATCAC
>JAJDDR010000283.1 GCA_029260255.1 Phycisphaerae bacterium | reverse complement strand
TTTGCCGAACGCGAAGATCTACCATCCTTATCCGGAGCAGCGTCTACGCGTCACTATCCAAGGTAGGAGCCCGGTGCGGTAGTTCCGCTCGCCGGGATCTGTGGAGGGGCTCCCGGGAAACCGGGAGTCCTACTCCGACTGCCATCGACAGCGACCAACTTCGCGGTGCGTACGACAGGACCTTCACAGTTCAATCTCCGTCCCAGACAGGAATACCCCCATCATACCGATCCCCACAGCCCCATTCCACGCCAATCCCCGCTCCCCTCTCTGCGTCCTCTGTGGTTCAACCCCCCAATCCGCAATCCCCCAATCATTCCCGCGAGCAACCCGCGATCCCGCGCTTCGAGGGCCCTCGGCAGAATTCCACGATCCGTCGGCCCGCTTCGGTCTCGACCGATTCCGCCAGCTTCCCCAGCGCCCGGCCGAACGTCTCACCCGAGCGGTACAGGATCCGAAACGCGTTATTGACATCCCGCCGTTCCGCCTCGCTGAAACCCGCCCGCTTCATACCGACGGTGTTGACCGTGCAGCACCGGCCGTCGCGGTCGGTCGTGAAACACGGCGGTATGTCCATACTGATCGACGCATGCCCCGAGATCATGGCGATTTCGCCGATCCGCGCGAATTGGTGCGCCGCGGCGCCGCCACCGAAGAACGCCCTTCTGCCGACCTGCACGTGCCCGGCCAGCAACACTCCGTTGACCAGAACAACGTCGTCCTCAACGTGGCAGTTGTGCCCCACATGCGCGCCGGCCATCAGGAAACACCGCGAACCCACCGTCGTGGTCGATCCGGGATCGGTGCCGCGGTGAACCGACGCCCCCTCGCGAATGATCGTCCCGTCCCCGATGCGGCAAAAGGTCTCGTCGCCTTTGTACGCCGTGTCCTGCGGAGTGTGCCCCACCACGGCACCCGGATGAATCTCGCAACCCGAACCGATCTCGGTGGTGCCCGTCAGGTACGCGTGCGCGAAAACGCGCGTCCCGGCACCTACCCGGACGCGACCGTCGACGACCACGTACGGCCCGATGTGTGCCGTCGCGTCAATCTCGGCGCGCTCATCGATAACAGCAGTGGGGTGAATCGGCATCGTCTCGTGAACTCGCCACGGCGTCGCGACCGCGACAACCGGCAACGCCGGACACTAGCACCACCGCGTCGAAGCGTCAATCAGGCACACCGCCCGGTTGTCAATACGCTTGGCGATGCGTACGATGCCCCTGTGTTCGTGAAACGTCGGCGTTGGAGGGAAGGACCCATGATTCCGAGAAGTGTCAAGATGTGGCATTCCGTTGCCGCCGTCGCGTGCCTGATTCTCGGCGCCGCGTGGTGCGGCTGTGGCAACGGCCAGCCGCTCCGCCCCGCCGCCGGGGGCGATGCACGACCCGTGCTCGACCCCAGAACGTGCAACCGCCCGCCCAACGGCTGCGGTCCGGGCGGCATACTCGGAGTCGTCGTGCCGGAATGCCCCGTCCCGCCGGTGTGCTTCAGTGACGTGTGCAGCGAGCACGACCTGTGCTACCGCCTGTGCGGGATCGACCGATCCGTCTGTGACGACGCTCTGCGGGCGGACTTGACCGGCGTCTGCACCGAGACCTTCGCCGACGGCGATCCGCTGCGTGTCCGCTGCACCAACATTGCCTTCATCTACGCGACCGTCGTCGAGGGGCTCGGTGAGGGGGTCTTCGCAGTGACGCAGGTGCTTGGCTGCCTCTGCGGCGACGAGATTCCCGCCGCGCGTGCCATCCAACGGCACGGGGCAATCAACACCCCGTCTCGCGTGCCTCCATACTGCGACCGCGACGATGACCTGCTGCCCGACGACTGGGAAACCGCGGTCGGACTCGACCCCCTCGACCCCGCCGACGCCCTCGCCGACTACGACGGCGATGACCGCAACAACCTGATGGAGTACGTCTTCGACACCGACCCGTTTGACCCGTCCTCAGCCCGGCCGGATGAATAGCAACGCCGCACCGAAGACCGCGATGAGCACGCCCAGCACCGTGCGACCGGTGATCCGCTCCTTGTGGAACGCCGCCGCGATGGGCAGCAACATGATCGGGCTGAGTGAGCAAAGCGTCTGTGCGATACCCAGCGGAGCACGGTCGCCGGCCACAAGCGACATCCACACCCCGAGAAACGGACCGACAATCGCGCCGATCGCGGTATACAGCAACCCCATCCGCAACCGGTCGGCACCGTCCGAACGACCGAGCGAAGGCTCAGGCGACCCACCGTTTCGCAGCATCGGTTTCCGGCGAAGCATCATCACCGGTACCATGACCGCACCCGCGAAGACCATGCGAACGAGCGTCGCCGCCTGCGGATCGAGCCGATCCTCAGCCGCCAGCCAGCCATGCCCCATGCCCTGCTTGCTGAGGAGAAGCCCGCCGGCCTGGCACGCCGCGCCGATCAGAGACAGTATCACCCCGCGCAGCCGCCGCTGTTGCGTCTGAACCGTCGGCGTGGGCGGCCGCTCCGCCACCACCCACGCGATGCCGGACACCGTCAGCACAACACCGAGCCACGCGACACCGTGGAGCGCCTCGCCCAACGCAATCCAGCCGAAGAACGCCGCAAAGAGCGGGGAAGTCGTCATGATCAGCATCGACAGCCGCGGTCCGATGTCGATGAACGCCACGAACAGAGCCTGATCACCGATCGCCAGACCGATGACGCCCGACGCCGCCAGGTACAGGACCTGCTTCGCGTTGGCGTCCGGCATCCAGACTCCGCTGAGCAGGCGATGCGTCACCGACAGAAGCACCACCGCGAGCAGCAGACGGAGCGTGTTCACCACCGTCGGACCGATACGCTTGCCGGCCGCCGTGAACAAGAGCGACGTGCCGGTCCACAACACGGACGTGGCGATGCCCGCCGCCAACCCCGTGTATACGTGTGCGTTCTCGAACATCACGCCTGCACCCTCGCGCAACCTCGCCCCTCGGAAAGGCGCGTCCGAGAATACGGCCACACGCGCCGCGGCACAAACCCCCGTCCATTCCCGCTTGCGTTCCCGCCACGCCGAATCGTACACCTAGAGGCAGGGGATATGATTGTGCCGAATCTGTCAAACGAATCCGCCGCCACGAACATCCTGCGCGAAGAGATCGCGCGCTTCGTCGTCGCCACCCGGGAACGCAGTGAATACGATGCGGACCCAAGGCGCAGAGCGCAGCGGCGTTATCATCGATCGTGGCCTCTGCTGGTCTCTCGCGGCCGGCAGATCGAAGACTTGGACCTCAGTGTCGCGCTGCACAATGCGAGCGAATTGGGACTCGCGTTCCTCTCCAGCGAGCGTTTCCAGTTGCGTGAGACCGTCTTCATCAAGCTGTTCTGGCACGATCCGGCCGCCCTGCGCGTCCCGGCTAGAGTTCGCCACATGGCTTCCGTCGAACACGGTTGCCTCGTGGGTTGCGAGTTTCTCCTGGACGATGAGACGCAGTGCAAACGCGGCCTCGACGTCGCGCTGCGATGGTACGACGAAGCAATCTGACAATTAGCCTTGCTTGTCCCCGTCGGGGTGCGGACAATGCGAACCCGCGCGCTGGCGAGGGGCGATACACCGACCTGAGGCACGCCGGACCGATCGGGTGATCGCAATGCGATGTGGTGTCAAGCGAGTATTGAGATCCCCGCAATGCCCGTTCGTTCAGAACTGGTCCTCGAGTGCTCCTTCAAGGCGGGCAACCAGTTCGGTATCCCCCGAAGCCTCGGCTCGGCTGATCGCGGAACGGTAGACGGACAAGGCCTCCTCCTTCTTTCCATGGTCCTTCAAGGCGGTCACGAGATTGACCAGCGCCGGGAAATGGTCGGGTTGGATCTCCAGTGCGCTCTTGTAGTACTTGACCGCCTCATCGGTTCTGCCCAATTCGACTAGCACGCTCGCCATATTGTTATGCTTGTCCGCGTTGCCTGGGGCCAGCGCCAGGGCTCTTGCGAAATAGTGCAGCGCCTCGTCGAACTCACGGCGCCTGGTCAGCGCCACCGCAAAGTTCGTGTGCAGGCTTGCGTCGTAGGGGCTGACCGCGACCGCCTCGCGGAAGTACTCTATCGCTCGTTCGAGTTTGCCCTGTTTGGCGCAGAGGCGAGCGAGATTCGCCAAGGCAGTGCCGTGCGCGGGGTGAATCTCGACCGCGCTCTCGTAGTGTCGCATCGCCGCGTCCAGTTGTCCTCGGCTTTGAAGCGTCTTGCCCAGAGCATTGTGTGCGTCGCCGTATGCGGGCGAAAGACGCAGCGATTCCGTAAGGAGCCTATTCGCCTCGTCAAGCCGATTCTCGTCGTCTGCCATTCGACCCAGCACGTAGTACATCTCTGCTTCGTAGTTGGTCTTCTCCTGCGCGAAAGGTCCTGGCAGCGATGTGAGCACTGCGACAATCGTAGCGCATACGCCGATCACGCCCAGCTTGCTCCAGCACTGACATTTCACCAGCCGGAAGAGCGACATGCAACCCGCGGCCGCCGGCAGAGCGAGTATCGGAACAAGAGGCATTCGATAGCGGGCGGCAACGAAGACCAGGACGACCGACACTGGATACAACGTGAGGAAGAACCACAGGGGAAGAGGCACTATCCGCCGGTGAAAACCCAGACCCACAAGGGCCAACGGCAGGAGGACGCCAAACGGGAAGCCGAAGGAGCCGGCCTTCCACAGCAGGGCACTGAGGGTCCACGACCACTTTCGGTACAGATAGGCATCGACGTTTCGCGGAAGTTCGCGCGAGGATGCCAACTGCAACGCCTTGGCCCCCAGCCCCGAGGCAAAACCGAGAGGTTCCGACCGGATGTACTGCCAGGCCTGCCGGCGAAAGAACTCGGATGTGTCTCGCGACCGAGTCACTCCGTGGCGCGCGGGCAGACGCGTGAGTTCGTCCCAGTCCCAACCGGGACGCATCGCGATCGTTCGAGCGGAGTCCGCATTGTTTCCGACGTACAGGTTGATGCCCGCGGATCGAGGAAGGAAGGCGAATTGTCCGGTGCATCGCGCGCAAAGAAAAGACACGGGCGCCGTCGCAAGGCAAAAGCCGCCAACCAGCAGCGCGGCGTTCAAGACGCTTCGACGGAAATCGACACGCTGGCGGTAGAAAGTGCAAACGAGCCCAATCGACGCTGCGCCGAAGAACGGGAGGAACGTCGGCCGGCAGAGAATACTCAGACCGCCACAGATTCCGAGAAGGAGGCACCCGCCACCCCTCCCGGACACGGAAACGCGGAGAAACAGTGCGATCAGTGCGATGGACCAGAAGCAACCCCATCCGGTTCCCAGTAGCTCGGCGTCGAAGAAAATGAGTGGTCCGTAGAGCGCTGCGATCATACCGGCAAGAAGCCCGGTGTTCTTGCCGAACAGTCTGCTCCCCACGAGACACACCAGAGTGCAAGTCACACTCCCGAGCAAGATCTGGGAGATCTTGGCGAACAGTATCGAGCAATCACTGATCTTGTATAGCACCGTCAGAAACGCGGGATAGAAGAACGGTTGCCAGAAGTACTGGTCGGTGAGTTCGCCGGTATGGACCAGGGACCGCGCCAGTTCGTTGTATGTCGCGCTGTCCACGATAGGCGTGTTGAACACCGGACTGTCAGAGCTGTCATACAGGTACAGCAGCCGCACAACCAGTGCGAGAGCAAAAACCACCATGCAGACAGGCCACACCGCGACACGCCGGTCATCTGATCGGCGTGTGGAGGACGCCGCGCCGCTGTTGTCGGTCCGTGATTTGTTCTGCGTCGGGGCGGCGCTTTCGGCGTCGCGGCGCTTGCGGCGTTCGCTTCTCGTATTGAATCGTGTCATGCGGGACAGGGACCACGCTTGAGCGGAGTCCTCACGGACCGAGTCCTCTCCTCCGTCGAGGCCGCCAGAGCGTACCACTGTCCGTCCGTGGCAACAACAACGGCCTGCATTCGCCCTGCGGGCTCAATCCCCCCCTTGCGATCTTTGTGCGCTCTGCGGTCAGGCGCCCGGGCCGCGCCGCGCCCGCCCTTGTTGGGTCCGCCGACCACCGCTAAAGTGGCCCGAAGCGTGATCCTCGGATGCAAAACACAGACAATCACCAACGGCGATCTTAAATGAGCGACGAACCGAAACCCGATACGATTTCCTTCGAAGAGTTCCTGAAAGTTAGGCTCCGCACCGGCAAGGTCATCGAGGCCGCCGATCACCCCAACGCCGACAAGCTGCTCGTGCTCAAGGTGGACCTCGGCGACGAGCAGCGACAGATCTGCGCCGGTCTCAAGGGCGTCTACACCCCCGAGCAACTGCTGGGTCGCACGTTGGTGATCGTCGCCAACCTTGCCCCGCGCATGATGCGCGGCGTCGAGAGTCAGGGGATGCTTCTCGCCGCCTGCACCGAAGGTGATACCAGAATCGTCACGCTGACCACCAGCGAGGAGATCGAACCCGGTTGCCGCGTGAGTTGAACACGCGCCGCTACGCGTCCGCCGACAACGCGATCGGCTCCGAGCGCTGACCCGCGCGGACGGGCACGCGCCATGACACCTCGGCCGGCACGCACAGCGCGCCGTCGCCATCGGTACAGTAGACGATGGTCAGTGCCACGCACCAGACACTATCCCGATCGACCGAACCACCGGGAACGGTCACCGCGATGGGCAACGATCCGGCGTGGCCTGTCTCCTGTGTCAGGACGGTCTCGTCCGACGTGACCCGAACGCTCCAAGGTGCCTCCGCGTTGAGATGTGCGCCCGCCGGAAGCGCGACGTCCAGACTCAACCGCGCGTCCGCCCCGAAGTCGATGCTCTGGGCGTCCGCCTCGATGGCCTTCGTCGAAGTGTCCGTCGCCGCGGGCGCGAGCCCGTCGATCTTCAATTCGTTCCAGGCGTGCGTGGTAAGGTCGATGCACACCACGCGATGGTTGTTCGTGTCCGCCACGAAGAGTGTATCGCCGGCGACATCCAGCCCGCCCGGCTCGTAGAATCCCGGCGCGTCGCCGTTACGGCAGGCGGGAGCGCCCGTACCGTACAGCGTCGTGGCGCTGCGCTCCGCGGGATCGACGACCTTGATCTTGTGGTTATAGGTGTCGGCCACCAGCAGCTTGTCGTGCCACGGCGTGACACCCAGGCAGTGTTGCAGCCGCGCCTTGGGATGTGCGCCGTCCGTATCGCCGAAGACGAACAGGCCTTCTCCGATGACCGTAAACACCTGCTCGGTCGCGAGGTCGACGCCGCGAATCGCGCTGACCTCACTGTCGGCGAAGTAGAGCTTGCCTCCGTGCAGACAGACGCCCGAAGGCTGCGAGAGCGCCGCCGTCTCCACCGGACCGTCCACGATGTTCTCGCGCCCCGACCCCGCCAGCGCCCGAGCGAACCCGATCGGCATCTCCGCCCGCCAGATCTGATGGAGCCCGGCCATCGCGATGTACAGCGTGCCGCCCTCGGCCGCCAAGTCCCACGGCGAACTGATCTCCTGCTGCGTGCCCATCGCCCCGCCCGCGCGATCGGAGCCCATCGCGCCCGTGCCGATCGCGGTCGTCACCGACCAGTCGGCCAGATCGACCGCGCGAACGGTGTGGTTCTCGGTATCCGCGACGTACAGCGTCTCACCCACCAGCGCCATGCCCTGCGGGTGATCGAACGTTGCCGTCTCGGCCGAGCCGTCGTCCGCGCCGATCGCGCCGCTGCCCACGATCTTGACCAGCCGGCATCGCCCCTCCGCGTTCGGCCAAGTCGTGACCACGATCCGGTTGTGGTTGGAATCGCTGATGAAGATGCGCTCGCCCGCCGCGTCGGCAAGCACCTTTCCGGGAAACGCCAAACCGGTGGCGGGCTCGACCGTCGCGTCACGTCGCAATGACAGCGGCGCGTCAGCCAGCGTGCCCTTCTCGCGATGGTGCGCTAGGACTTCGCCGATTGCCTCGTGCAACGTGTCGCGATTGCCTTCGCCGGCCGCGGTCCCCACGACGTACCCTTCCGGGTCGATGACCACGACCGTCGGCCAACTGCGAACACCGTACGCCCGCCACACCTTCATCTGATCGTCCACCAGCACGGGGTGTTTGATCTCGTACCGGTGGATCGCCGACCGGATCGTCTGGCGCGTGCCTTCGTTGGCGAACTTGGCGCTGTGTACGCCGATCACCACCAGCGGTTCGTTCTCGTACTTGTCCTCCAGGAACTTCAGGTCCGGCAGGATGTGAATGCAGTTGATGCAGCAGTACGTCCAGAAGTCGAGAACGACGACGTGACCCTTCAGCTCGTGCGACAGGCGTAACGGCCGATCGGTGTTGAGCCAACCCAGCCGACTCTCCAGTTCCGGCGCGCGGACGTTTTGGTCCATGTTCCGATGCCCCCTCGGGTCAGCCGACCGCATCCCAGATTTCGCTCGTGACCAACTCCACGGAGTTGCCCGCCGGGTCGCGAAAGTACAGCGACCGCGCCCCGTTGGGCCACGAAAGCTCGCGCTCGATCCCGACACCTCTATCGGCGAGCGCCCGGCGCCACGGCTCCAGCGCTTCCGACTCGATGGCGAACGCCACGTGACCGGCGCCGACGGCGCCGTGCGACGGCACGTCCTGCTTCTTGCATGTCTCTTCGGGATTGAACACCAGCAGCACGCTCTGAGCGTTCACCCGGAAGAACACATGTCGCGGATGCTCCGCGGACATCTTCTCGAGTTCGAGCGTCGTGCCGTAGAACCGCTCCATCGCGGCAAGATCCCGTCCGTAGATGCAGGTTTCCAGCACATGCGAGATCTTCGGCATGACGGTCTCCGGCATGCGTTCGTCGTCAGAGTTCGGCGTTCACCCTCAAGGTCGCGTAGTTGTCGTCGCCACCGTGTTCGATCGGCAGCCCGAGCATCGCCCACCCTTCCTGAACGAGCTCGCCCAGAGCGTCGAACTGGCCGCCGAATCCGCCGACGACGTTGTGTACCTTGGCATACCCGAGCGATTCCATCATCTGTGCGGCCATCATCGACCGCCCGCCCGCCTGGCAGCCGACCAGGATTCTCGCATCCTTGGCGAAGTTGCCCTCCACCACCGGCGCGAACGCGGGGCCGGGGAACATCTGTCCTGTGTTGGGATCCTGGCCCATGACCGGTACGTTCTTCGCGCCTGGCGCGTGGCCTTGGGAGAACTCCTCACAGGTGCGGACGTCGAGGTATTCGTACGGCTCGCCGCCGGAGCGCAGGTCGTGGGCTTCCCGCGGCGTGACTTGTTTGATCATTGCTGCAATTCCCCAGTGCATCGCGTATCATCGCACGTCGTCTATCTTAGCGTGTCGGGCGCATCGTGCGACCCCACGCGCAAGCGCACATGGGGAGAATGGCCGTGGTCGAACCGGCGGAAACGGCGGACGTACCGGAGATCAAACGCGTGTTGCTCACCGGCGCGACCGGATTCGTCGGACGATACGTCTTACGTGAGTTGGTCGATCGCGGCTACACCGCAGTGTGCCTGGTTCGTGATCGGTCCAGACTCGCGGCCGCTGGAAGGAACCTGGACGGCTCGCGGATCGCGGGGGTCGTCGGGGGTTTGTTCGACCGCGGGGCGTTTCGCGACGCAGCCGCGCAGTCCGACGCGGCCATCCACCTCGTCGGCGTTATCATGGAGAACCGCCGGCGCGGTCAGACCTTCGACCGCATTCATCGGTGCGGCACGAGCGCGGCGGTGGAGGCAATCGCTGAGGCCGGCATCAGGCGTTACGTTCACATGAGTGCGCTGGGCACGCGCCCCGACGCTGTCGCCGAGTACCACCGCACCAAGCACGCCGCCGAAGAGTGCGTTCGCAACAGCGGGTTGGACTGGACCATCTTTCAGCCGAGCGTCATCCACGGCTACGACGGTGAGTTCATGGAACTGATGAAAGCGTTCGCTTGTGATCTGGTTCCGCCCGTCGTGCCGTACTTTGGAAGCGGCGAGCATCGCGTCCAGCCGGTGTCCGTCCGGGATGTCGCGTTCTGTTTCGTCGAGGCGCTCGCGCGGCACGGGACGATCGGGCAGACCTATGCCGTCGGCGGACCGCGGGCGTACTCGTGGAAGGAGCTTTACGCCGTGTGCCGGAGGCTCATCCCGAACGCCAGGAAATGGAAACCGGTGGTCTCGATGCCGGTGCCCCTCGCCCGCCTGATTGCGGCCACCCTCATGCGGACGCCGCTGGTGCCGGGGCGTCTCAAGTTCAACGACGATCAGGTGCAGATGTCGCAGGAGGACGGCGTGTGCTCGGTGGAGCCGGTCGAATCGGCCTTCGGCATCAAGCTGCGTGACTTTGAAGGCGAGCTGGCGAGCTACGCCGAACTGATCGCTTGATCCCGCCGCGGGCGGGAACGAGGAAGTGAACGAGGGGCCGGGTTTGGCGATCATCGATTGCGGATTGGGTGGCCCATGGCGTTGGCGGTGGGCGACACGAATCGAGTCCGCGATGGCGCGCGGGGAGGACGCGGTTCGGCGGAGTGAATTCGCGCGAAAACGACTTCCGACCCGAATGGCACCGCCGCTGTTTTTGGGGGTGTCGGGGGGTCGCGGAGTCGGCAGGGGCGCATAACGGTACAGCGCAGAGTAGCAGCGTCTGCCCTTGCAGTTTCAGTCGCCAAGGCGGCCGTCGTGACGCATTTGCCCCGAAGCACCTTGTGAGAATAGCGCAGCGAAAAACAGATGGACCACCCATCAAGGAGACCACTCCCTCACGGTCGCGGATCGGTTCAGGAAAACGTCGTCATTCCTGAGACAGCGCACTAGTTCATGACGAGGGCCACCGCATCCCGCGCCCGGGACATCAACGCCCGCGCGACCCCATCGTCCGTGGCTTCGACGATGATGCGCATGATCGGTTCCGTGTTGGATCCACGAACGTGCAGCCACTTCTGGTCCTCGGGCCAGTCGACCCGCACGCCGTCGATATCCTGCAGAAGACCGTCTGCGAAGGTCTCGCGCATGGCATGAAGTGCCCGTGCGATGCGCTCCGCGTCGCACGTCACCTTGTCCTTGAGCATTGCGTAGCGCGGCACCCGATTCACCAACGCCGAGACGGATTGCCGTTCGGCCGCCATCAGATCCAGCACCAGCGCCATGGCCGCCAAACTGTCGCGAACGTACACCACGCGCGGGTCGATCACTCCACCGTTGCCCTCGCCGCCGATCACGCAGCCGTGCTCTTTCATGGCTTGCACGACGTTCGCTTCACCCACGGCTGAGCGAACCACCCGGCAGGACCCGCCCACCGCGGCGGCGACGTCGTCGATCATGCGCGAGGTCGAGAGGTTCACCGCCACCGAACCCGGGCTGGTTGCGAGCACGCGCATCGCGCACAGCGCGAGCGTGTACTCCTCACCGATGAAGCTGCCCCGTTCGTCGATGATCGCCAGCCGGTCCGCATCGGGGTCCTGGGCAAAGCCGATGGCCACGCCGGTCTCCCTGACCAGATCACACAGCGACCCCAGGTTGGCTGCTATCGGCTCCGGCGTGTGCGCGAACACGGCGGCCGGCGCTTCGTTCACCTGAGTCAGGCGGCAACCCAGGCGATCCAGCAGCATCCGCCCGGCGATCGCGCCGGCACCGTTGATGCTGTCGAGCGCGACGGAAAACGAACACCGGCGAATCCGTTCCGCATCCACCGTCTTCAGAACTGTTTCGACGTGATGTTCATGCGGGTCGACGGGTGCGGACATCGGCGCGACCGCAACGGGCGCGTCCGAGAAAACATTGCCGTCGAACTTCTCGAAGATCGCAGCCGCATCGCCCGGCGGTGGAGCGCAGCCCTCGGGTGTCATGAGCTTGACACCGTTCCACTCAGCGGGGTTGTGACTCGCCGTGATCACCACGCCGCCGGCCGCGCCGGTGGTCTTGACCATCATCGCGACGCCGGGCGTGGTCACGATACCTATGTCCAGTCCTGTCACTCCAGACGCCCCGGCGCCCTCCATGAACGCGGTGAGCAACAGATCGCCGCCCGCGCGACCATCCCTGCCGCCCACGAGCATCAGGTTTGCATCGCGCGGTCCCCGCTCTTTCAAGTAGCTCGCGTACGCCCGACCCAGACGCCCAGCCACCGTCTCGTCCATGGTGATCCGGTTCGGATGTTCCGAACGGACGATCCCGCGTACGCCCGATACGCTCTTGATCAAGGCCATTGATCGGTCCTTCCGTGCACGTTGTCAGCGCCGCCGCATGGCGCGGTCCATCTCGCGTTTGGCGTCGCGTGTCTTCATGTCCTGACGCTTGTCGCCATGGGTCTTGCCCTTGGCCAGGGCGAGCGTCACCTTGGCGATCCCGCGTTCATTGAAATACACTTGCACCGGCACGAGCGTCAGGCCGCGCAGGGTCAGTTTCGGCGCGAGCTTGATGATTTCTCGTTTGTGCAGGAGGAGTTTTCGGCGGCGGTTGGGGTCGTGATTATGCACGTTTCCATACTCGTAGGTTGGTATGTGGAACCCACGCAGCCAGACCTCACCGTCGTGGACGGTCGCAAAAGCCTCCTCCAGCGACCCCTGTCCTGCGCGAATGCTCTTGACCTCCGTGCCCCGAAGGACGATACCGCACTCGATGCGGTCGAGGAGTTCGTACCGAAAACGCGCTTTTCGGTTTTGGACGGCGGCCGGTCTTGGCGGGGCTTTTTTTGCCATAAGTGGTTGCCGAAAAGACAGTTATACCGATAAGAGTGCCGTCCACAG
>JAJDDR010000282.1 GCA_029260255.1 Phycisphaerae bacterium | reverse complement strand
GGCTTTATCGCATCGCGTTCAACGAAGCCGTGCGGTTCCTCAAGGGTGCTGAGAGAACGAAGTCAAACCTGCCCGTCGTGGCGGTCGACGACCGCGCAGAGTCTCCCGACAAGGCTACTGCCGCCCGGATTGACGTAAACGATGCATTGGCCGCGCTGAAGCCCGCGGATCGAGCAATTCTGCTGTTTCGTTACCAGGAAAGCCTGGACTACCGGGCGATTGCCGACGCGATGGAGTGCACCGAGGGGACGGTGGCCTCGCGGCTGAACCGTGCTCGGAGACGGCTGCGCGAATTGTTGCAAGAAAGTTACGAATCTGGGGAAGAAACGAAGCACGCCGATCATCCAAAGGATGTGTGGGACGTTTCGATGAAGGGAGAACCTGACCTGGAGTAGCTGTCAGGCACGCGCGCCATGGATTGTCATCGCATTCGAGGACTACTAGGGCTCTATTGGGACGACGAGGTTTCCCCGGACGAGCGTCGAGATGTTGAGGAGCATCTTGCTACTTGCACAGCGTGCTCTGCTGATTTGGACGAGATACGGGCGATCGCTTGCGATCTGGCCGCGCCGGCACACGTCGAGGTGCCGGATGCTCTGTGGTCCGCGATCGAGCATCGGCTGGATCATGAGCCCGCCCATGGCTCACGCACTGGCAGTATCCAGTTCTTTCGTACGCCGATAGCCAAAGCCGCAGCCGTGCTGTTCGCCGCGGGGCTGGGTTTGTGGGCGTTTGCTTGGCTCGACGGCGCAGCTACCAGAGCGACCGCCTCGCAGGTGGATTTCAGCGTCCTCCTGGACGCGCTGCCGGTCGACGCCCGGAAGGCGTTTATGAAGTTCCTGGTCTTCTATGATGCCGGGGAAAGCTCGCCTAGTGGGGCCAGGCAGTATGCGCCCGATCTGAATTTCGGCCTCCCCGAAGATCTGCCCGGCGGGTTCCGCCTCGAAAAAGTCTACCTGTTGCGTTTCGGCAAACTCCCTGGTGTCGCAGCTACGTACGGTCGTGACGATGATTTCGTGGGTGTCGTTTTCCATAAACCCATCTGCCAAGAAAACCACGGCATGCACCGGGACTATCCGTGTGACATCGGCAAACACAAGGCGCAGAAGGTCTCCGTTGGCGACTGGAGGCTGGTGCATCTTGCCGACCCGACCACTTGCCATTGCGTTCTAAGCAGGCTCGACGAACATGACGAGCTTCCAGCCGTGATGTCTGCTGTTGCCCCCAAGCTGACCGCTTCCTCGCCCCACGGACATTGAGAGCTGCGCAAGAGCAGAACCTGAGCGCGCCACGCGGTTGAGACGTGTCAGCTGCAGTTTCACCCGGTATTTGGGTTGGCTGGCGCGCGCTCTTTCTGCTGCGCGGACACTATGATCGTGCCCGCGACGAACAGCAGAAGTGTCATCGTGATAATTCCCCACTCGGATAGCGCTGGGATGGCGTTCGCACTTCGGATGCCGTGTGACAGCACGCAGGCTACTGCATCGTCGCACTCAAGGAACTCCAATGCGTCGATGTTGTCCTGCGGATCACCCAGGCCCAGTAGAGAGGCCGCCGCGAAAAGGGCGGGCGGCTGGTTGGGAACGGCCACAAAAACGTCAGCCGCGGCGCCGGTTGCACTTGCATCGGGGATGGTAGTTAATGACGGCGAGTCAGCCGTCAGGGAGAGAAGCACGCGGTCGGACCCATTAAACTCTCCATCGCCATCGACGTCGAAAACAACCATCGCATCAATATCATCCGCTTGCTGCAACCCGAGCTCGGAAAACGACGCAAATAGCATCATCATGCGACCGCCGGGGCCAAACGAGTGGCGGAATATGTGCGCGCCACTGGGAAATTCGGATCCGGGAAGGTGGTCGAGCGAGGGGGACGCGGCGCTCGCGGAGAAGTACACCCGGTTGAGTTCCGATTCAGCAACGGTCGCATCGACGCGATCTTGGGGTTCGTTCTGGACAATATCGTCTGCGCTCGTGGGGGGGTTGGCTGAAAAATCGATCCCTCCTTCATCGAAGTTGTTGCGAACGAGCACGTTGTTTGCCGTCCGGGCCGGTTCGATCGCGCCACCACTCACCAGCGAAAAGAGGGTTGTGGAGATGAACTGATCACCCGCAGCCTGCCCGCGGACGGCCTGATCCAGAGCGTTGTACGGCACACCAAACGCCGCAAGGATCGGATCCGGGGTCACGGCACCCACGGTGCTCTCGTCAACGGAAAACAACAACGCGAAGGATGCCGTCGAAGGGAACAGTGTGTTGTTCGTTGACATGGCATCCAACTCGTCCCCGACCCGTCCCAACCCAAACATGTTCCCATGATGCATCATGTGAGGGTGGGGGAAATCGAGCCTCAGGATGCCGTCCGGGTCGACAATGCCACCTTGCGACGCGGGCGAGTTGGCATTAAATGAGAACAGCGGCGCCGGCAGCGGATCTATAGGCGGATCACCTCGGCTGACAGAGGCAAAGGCACACAGCAGTATGATCACCCCGCACAAACGTCCACAGTGCGATTGATACTTGTCAGGAACTGCGATCGTGGCATCCATTGTTTCTCGATCCCCATCGCGCTGACCGTCTCGTAGACGATCAGTCACGTTCATGTTGGTCGTGTGCTCCCGCCGGCGCGTCACCTGGCGACGGCTGGATCCAGGGAGGCCAGTCCGAATCTTTCAGCATTTTCTCCCGGATGATCTTCGCGTGGAACGTATAGGCCAACTCTCCGTCGAACGAGCGGAAAGCGCCCGTAAAGTATCCGAAGGCCTCCGTCCGCCGGCCTTCGGCGAGAGCCAGCGCGCCCGCATGAAAATGCGCCTCGGCGCGCAGCTTTCGGGATGACGGCGTATCGTCTATGAGTGCGGTGAGTTCATCGAAGCCGACCTCTCCCATGCAAAACGCGTGAAGCGTTCCCACCCACTCCTCTGTTTGGGGGTGAACCAGCGCGCCTGCGTAGTCAACTTCTTCTGCCACACGACTCAGAAGCTCATCCGCGTCCCCGGGCTGGCCGAGAAGCCGCAGGCAGGTTGCCGACCAGAGTACCGCCGCAGCGTCCGTGCCCTCGGCTTCCGGAATGGCACGTGCCTCGGCGAGCGCCCGCTCCATCTCCCCTGCCTCGGCATGGGTCAGGGCGGGATAAACGTGGGCGTAAAAGCGGCGGTCAGGACTCACAGCTTGGCACGCCTCAAGATCCGCCAGCGCGGCATCGAGCTGGTCGGTCCAGTAGTACAACCGCCATCGATAATGATGTCCCGCCCATTGCCTACGGTCGCTTTCCGTCAGGGCTATCGCGCGAGTTCGGGCGGCGATGGCCTCTTCATACATGCCCATACTCTCAAGGCACTCAGCTTCCGCAGTGACAGAAGGCTCGTCCGTTGGATCCTCCAGCTGTCCCTTGCGTGCCCATTCCAACGACTCTGCGAAGTGATGGGACACGAGATTGTGGTTGCTCGCGGTGGGGTCAGCTTCGTAGGTCTCCGCAGCCAAGCGGTGCGTAATGGACAGGAGGTAGTACGGATACGCACCGTAGTACCCGTGTTCGATCAGTTGCTGGAGATTGCCCTCGGCCTCCGCCAAGGAGTCTACGTTCCGAGTAACATATACCTGCTGATTGTACGCCCGCGCGAGATGGAGCACCGCTTGGGGATAGAATTCATCTTCGCGCGCCCGCAGCGCGTTGGCCCTGCGGTAGGAATCGACCGCGACGAGGGGTCTGTCAAAGTGTGCGGCCAACCCGCGAAAGAACCATGCGTCGGCGGTCTTGGGACCACCAAGGAGGTCAGCTCCATGGAACGTCTCCAGCGAGACCGTGTGGTCGCCCGTTCGCCATTGGGCCCACGCCAACATGTACAGGGCTCGCGCATCGTTCGGAGTCTGGGCCAGCACCGCTCGGAGATGCTCGATTGCGTCCGATTCGTCCGACGCGCCCAGGCAGGCCAACGCCTTGATCCGGTTGAGCTCGACCGGATCGGCTCCGAGCAATTCGGCTTGCTCAATTGCGTCGGCAACCAGGTCAGGCTTGCGGTAGTTGAGGTAGGCGAGCCTCTCGTACGCGGTTTCGAGGAGGTTGTGCGCCTCGCGCCGGCGGGATGCACCGGCGTGTTGAATCAGCCCGGCCGCAAGGATAATCGCAGCTGCAGTGGCGACCATGGCAGCGGTGGCAGCCCGATGACGGCGCACCCACTTGAGCACGATTTCGGGAGGACTCACCCTCCGGCTGAGAATCGGCCGTCCGTCCGCAAACCTGCGCAGATCATCGGCCATTGCCGCAGCCGACCGATAGCGTCGCGGCGGGCTCTTCTCCATCGCACGCAGACAGATAGTCTCCAAATCACGTGGGATTCGCTTGTCCCAGCGTCGCGGCGCTGGTGGGTCTGTCGTGCAAACGCTATTTAGAATCTGGTCTCGCGCTTCGCCTTTGAACGGACGCCGCAGCGCGATCACCTCGTACAGCGTGGCACCCAGCGAGTAGATGTCCGTGCGGTTATCAACCTGGGCTGCGTCTCCACGGATCTGTTCGGGAGAGAGGTATGCAGCCGTCCCCATGACTTCACCGCTCATCGTCAAGTGTGGCTCCTCCGTAAGGTGGGCGAGGCCGAAATCAGTGATGTGTAGTTCCCCGTCCGGTCCGAGCAGCAGATTGTGAGGTTTGATGTCGCGGTGGGTAACGCCATGCTCGTGTGCGTGCGCCAGTCCATCGGCCACACCAGCAATCAGTCGGGCTATGTGCCGATAGGCTTCGTCCTTACGTGGCTTGTTCGCGAAGTGCTCGGACCGAACAGCAGAACTGAGACTTCCGTGCTGTTTATGGATGGCAGCGTCAAGGCTTGGCCCCTGAATCAGCTCCATGGCGTAGTACAAGTGTCCCTCGAACTCACCCTGGGCGTGGATCCGAACTACATTGGTATGATGGAGCTTGCCCACAGCCTGGGCTTCCGTGCGAAAACGTCGGACCGCCAACCGTCGGCGAGAAGGTCCCGCCGGCAAGACCTTCAGCGCGACCGTGCGGCGCAGTGAGACCTGCCACGCGCGGTACACGATGCCCATGCCTCCGCGCCCGATTTCGTTCACGATCTCGAAATCGCCCAAGCGACGGCCCGCGGTGAACGCGTCAGCTTCCGCGAGTCGGCTCACGTTCCCGCATGTGCCGGTCTCCTCGAACCCAAACGCCGACGTTTCGAACGCCTGGCGCAGGTCGCTGATAAGGGCGTTGTCCCCTCCGGTGTCATCCAGCAGTCCGGAGTCGGACGGTCGTAGCAGAGCACTGCCGCAGGAGGAGCAAAGTACCCCGGAGTCCGCGCGCGAGGCCCGCGTCGTCGATGCACATGCGGGGCAAACGAGTTGGACCACGGCGTTCTCCACTTCGTAGACGACAGACGGCTCTATTATTGTAAGACAGAGTGTAAGGAGAACCTGACACGAATCTCCCGTTACCCTGTCGACTAGCGCAGTACGTCAGACGTCTGCTTCCAAATCCAACGAGTCGATCCGCACCTTTAGTCGCCTGAGGATCCTCGATTTTGCCTGGTAAACGCTGTCCTTGTTGATTCCCAACTGCTTGGCGGTGTCAGCTACGGATTCGCCGGCAAGAACGTGCATTCGAAACGCTTCCAGCGTAAGTGGCTCGAATTCCCCAGCGATCAAGCGCATCGCCCAACGAACACGATGCAAACGCTCCTCCCGTTCCCAGACCGCGTCGTGACAGGGGTCGCTATCGGCCAACATCTCGGCCGCGCCCGGATTAAGATCGATCCCCTGACGCGCCTGCTTGCTGGCCTTTCGCCCCGTCGCGTGTGTGACGGCCGTCCGTAGGTACGCGCGAAAGCACCCCTTGCGTGCAAAATGTTGGAACCCACCCATGGCCTTGAACAGGTACATCTCAACTTCCTGGACAATATCCTCGGCGTCGTCGTGTGATGCTCCCAATCGTCGAGCGTAGCTGTACAGGAGTTCTCCGTAGCGCTTGTGGAACTCCGCCCAGCCGTTCCCGTCGTGCCGGTCGCGAAGCCTGTGAACGAATGACAAACGCGTGGTTCCTTCCGCATACATATTAACCTCATTATCCATATATGAGGCGTCGGATCAAGGCATGTCGGAGATGCGGCAGGTAGTCGTTTGTTGGTGCAACCCGGCGTCGCGCGGTCTTCGTGTCGCAATCCCGACACGTGTCCTCTCGGCGTTTCCATCTCAGCGCGGGTTTTCTTGTCAGAAACCGGATCGACACGTCTTCTTTATGGTGTAGGCACTACACGACGTAGGTGGTTCGGCGCGGCAGCGGCATCAGACCGGAGACCGAAATCTTCGCTTGAGCCTCTCCGGTGTCGTGTACGTTTCGTTTTCGATTTAGATGGAGAATGCGTACCACGTGGCAAGGAGTAGAATCATGCAAGTATGGCTTCGAGTTGTATTGTCAGTTGGGTTTGTTTCGATCTGGGTGGCGGCGGACGCCGTGGGAAGGCCGATGACACGGCGTCCCGCAGCGCTCCATGGCCCCCACCACGGCGGTCAAGGGGGTCACCCGGAAGGGACAGCTTGCTGCTTCGATGATGGTACGTGCCAGGACATGGCCCGGAAGGACTGCATGGCCGCCGGCGGACATCCGCAAATGCACGGCACCTGTGAAGACACCGTGTGCGACGGCGGAGGCCAAACCGGAGCTTGCTGCTATGACGACGGAACTTGCGCTGACGTAGCGCCCATGGATTGCATGATGGCGGGGCACTTCCACGGGATGGGCAGCTCGTGCGATACCGTGAATTGCGACGCGACGGGCCCGCTCGGCGCCTGCTGCTTTGGCGATGGCACTTGCGAGGACATGCCGTTGATGGAGTGCATGGTCGGCGGAGGTCAGCCGGCGGGAATGGGCACTCCCTGTGACGCCGTGGACTGTGCCGCCCCCCCCCCGGGCGCGACGGACGGCGGTGCGTGTTGTTTCGATGATGGCACGTGCGCCGATGTGGCAGCGCCCATGGACTGCGCATCGGAAGGCGGTTTCTGGCAGGGGTGGGGAAGCGATTGCGCCACAAGCGATTGCACCGACGGAGGTGATCACGGCTGTGGCGGCCCCGGCGGCGGTGATCACGGTGGAGGTCACCATGGTGGTGGCGGCCAGAGTCACAGCGGTGCCTGCTGTCTCGCCGATGGGACGTGCGCCGTAATGCCAATGATGGACTGCATGCTTGAGGGTGGCATGCCGTTCGGCATGGACAGCTCGTGTGATGCGGTCGACTGCGATGCCGTCCCGACCGGCGCATGCTGCCTGGGGGATGGAACCTGTGTCGAGACGTTTCCCATGGACTGCATGCTTCAGGGTGGAACGCCGTTCGGCAACGGGACCACGTGCGACGACGTAGAGTGCGAGGGCTGATAGCAGCTCCCCTGCTACCGCTCTGAGATGCTCCGGGTGGCGGCGCCCGGAGGATGGGCTGATTTGAGGACCGAAAGCGGCACCAGTGCCCGCCGTGGGCACTGGTGCCGTTGTTCGTTTGGACAAGCTAGGCAACGCGTGTAACGAGTTCTCCTCACGGGTAATCCGCGCGGCATGCACGGTGGATCTCACATGCGTCGTCGCGGCGTAGGTGTGCAAAGGTATCGCGGCGGGTGCCCGCTGGCCGGTGGACTCTTGACCCGTATTGGTCAACCTGACTTTCCAACGTATCGAGAATCGAAATCTTCCCGGACTCTATGGCTTGAAAATCGTCTGACATTTGGAAGTTTTTCTTCGGATACAGGGAAGGAAACGGGTTCATTAGGCATCTAAATATTACGGATGTGGCGCGGATAGTGGCGCTATGGCCCAGATCGGGCTTGGTATAGCGATTGGAGGAGCGGAGTCATGCTTGTTGAAACGCACTTTCGTGCTTGGGCTGGTGCGGTGTTCGTTGCGTTATTGCTGGTCTTGCCCGCGTGCCGCAGTGCGCCGGAGAGGCGATCTGGGGTGTTCTGTCAGCCCAGCTGCGGCACTAGCCGGCCCGACGCGATACAGCAATCTCCACGGGCGCCTCTGGAACCGCGACATGAGCGAGCTTCGACCCCCGACGAAGCCGTGTCGCACGCGCACTAACGGACGCGCGTAGTACACCACAGGTGAGGAGTGCGGGACTTGAATGCCTATCCGCGTGGCTCGCGCGTGTCGCCCCTGTTGTTATGGGAGCATCAGCGCTCAGGAGACTCTGAAGGGACGCGATGCCCAGCATCCTAACTCAACCATTATTGATGTTGCTTTGTCTACGCACGAATCGGGCAGTTCGGCGGAAGGACGATGATGGGCCGGAGACCGCCCCCTTCGCTCGAACCCAACCGATCGTCGTGCGCGGTTCAATGCGCTGGTACGGCAGGCAAGTACCGAATGGTCAGAAAAGAGGAGGAACTAAATGCTCGCTTGGACTCGAATGATTCTACTTGTGGGGCTGTTCACGATCGGGACAGCTGGTTGTGACTCTGGCCTGGGTTTGCTTCTCGGGCTTGGTGGGGAACGCGGCGCGGTCACAGACTCGGGAGGACTGAACGACGCGATCGACGGCACGCAGCTAAGAGCGTTCGCTTGTTATTTCGATGACGGCACGCTTGAGGAGATGGAGGAACTGGCGTGTACAGACGCAGGCGGCCAACCGCATGTGGTTGGTGCAGGCTGTGACCCTGATGGATGCGTCCTAGACGGCACGCAGCCTGGAGTTCTCGGCTGCTCGTTCGATGACGGCGCACTCGAGGGCATGGGCGAAGGAGCCTGCACGGGCGCCGGTGGTCAGTCGCACATGATGGGCATGTTGTGTGGCTCCGGCGGATGCGCGATGGGCGGGATGCAGCAGGGAGTCTTCGCCTGTTACTTCAATGACGGCTCACTCGAAGCGATGGACGAAATGGGCTGCACGAACGCGGGCGGTCAACCGCACATGATGGGTGCGACGTGTGGCCCCGAAGGCTGCGAACTCAATGGTGACGAAGGCTGCGACGGCACGGAGGGTTGTGGTTCCGGCTTGGGCCTGATGACCGGGAACGCGGACGGGACCCTCAGGCAGATGGCCTGGCCGGCCGACGGTGCCATGGGCGGAATGCACAAGGGTACGACGGCTTGCTGCTCTGACGACGCCGCGTGCGAGGACATGGACCCGATGGATTGCATGGACGCAGGTGGTCGGCCGAACGGAATGGGCAGCTCATGTGAATCCACTGATTGCGACATGTCCGGCGATACGACTGCTTGCTGCTTGGGCGACGATACGTGCGAGGACATGGATCCGATGGAGTGCATGACCGCCGGCGGTCAACCAAACGGGATGGGCAGCACATGCGCTTCATCAGACTGTGCAGATGGTGGCGGGCACGGCGGCATGGGTCACGGCGGTGATCACGGTGGGGGCATGGGCGGTGGCCACGGCGGCATGGGCCATGGTGGCGGGATGCGCTAAGATCAACGAGGCGCACCGCTGAACGATAGAGCAAAACGCGATGGACGGCTCGCTCGGAGACCGTCTGAGGGGCGGAACGCAACTTGGGCGGTCTCCCGTTTTGCATACGGTCACCAAGCGTCATCGAACCAAATGAGGCACCCAGTGTCACGACGAATACGGTCCTACCATCAACAACTAGAGCCGCATGGAGCCTGTCGAGAGTCACGTTTCACAGACCTTTGATGACGGGGGACGATTCTGGGCGCGCGAATCGACAACCTCGGCACGCGCGGTGGACGCGCCCGTTTTCCACGCGCGGACTTCTATCGCCGCACGAACGCTAGAGAACTCGAAGTGTAAGGATGTCACCAACAAAAAAGGAGACTGATATGTCTAGAAACCTGCCTCAGTTGCTCATGGGATACGCAGTCGTGATCGGCGGAACGCTCTCGTTTGTGGCCGCGAATGCCAGTGCTCAAGACCGCGACCTCGACACGTTTTCACTACGGGTCACGGACGCTGCGTTCTCTTACGACCAAACGTACGATTCCGAGCTTGAGCGATTCTCCGCCAGCTCGGCGAATTCGCGGCACGCAGAGTGGGTCACGGACTTGGAATCCAAAGCGTGGCCCGGCTTCCTCACCGGCTTGCCCGGTTACGATGACTTCGTTCTGCCGGTCGGCATGTTCACATACTTCGAAGACCCGTTCATCACGACTGACGTTCGCTTGATGTACGTGTACAACGGTATTCCCGACCGGTCGGAACTCGGCAACGGACGGGTTCATCTCGCCGCTGTAGCTTTGCGCGTCGCCCTCACGGAACGCCTTGCGTTCATTTCGACGAAGGACGGCTACACTTGGTTCGACAGTGAGACCACGCCCGCTGGCGACGGTTGGAACGACATTGCGTTCGGCCTGAAGTACGCGGTTTACAGCAATCCGGATGAACAGTTGCTCGTGACGGCCGGGATGCGGTGGGAGTTGGTGAACGGGTCCAGTGACGTGTGGCAGGGCGGCGACAGCCAGGAGTTGAGCCCGTTCATCAGCGTCGCGAAGGGGTGGGACAAGTGGCACTTCCTCGGCGCGCTGAGTGGCCGCATTCCCATGGATCGCGGCGATGCGAACGCCAGCGTCGTATGGAACATGCACCTGGACTACGAGCTGACGGACACCTTCCGCCCGTTGGTCGAGTTGCACGGCATCCATTGGCTGAGCAACGCCGACCTGTTGTCGATGAGTTCGGACTATCTTGACGTGGGTAGCTTAGGGGCCTCTGATGCCAGCGGCCGCGACTTTTTCTCGGCGGGTATCGGCTTCCGTTGGCAGGCGATGGACAACGTGTCGGTCGGTTTGACGTGGGAATTCCCGCTCGAAAGTCCGGCGTCCAACCTGATGGATCAGCGTGTCACGCTGAATACCGCGATTCGCTTCTGACGGTCACAGCGAGGTTGGCGAATCGCGGTTGCCAACGGCTTCCAGCGCTCGCGAAGCCGCGGACCGAGTCGCTGCCTGAGAACCTGCCGCGTTATGAGGTCGAGGCGGATGTGTCCGAGGACATCAAGAACTGTCCCGAGCACGGCCCGCGCAAGCTGATCGGTCACGACACGGTGGAAACGCTGGAGTTCGAGCGTCCCAAGCTTCGCGTTCGCGT
>JAJDDR010000281.1 GCA_029260255.1 Phycisphaerae bacterium | reverse complement strand
CGCGACCGCGCCGATCGCAAACAGTATCGCCGCGCCGCACGTCGGCGTCACACCCCCAAGTCCACGCACTGAACGCACCCCGCGACCCGGCCCGGCCCGGCCGCCCCACCGCGAGCACCATGGTGCCCGTGGGCGCTTACTGTGCGACAGCAGACCCTTCGGATTTGGCGCGCCGTGAATCGAGCCTGCCGAACAGCCGGCCGTGACGGCGTGCCGATCGAGTGCGTGCGTTGGAGGAGACCAATCGTGAAGCCCTTCGGAGAGCAGATCTAGCGGTGATAGCCGATGTCATGGCAGGCGTAAGAAATGTCACCGTGCTCCGTAGCAATCTTTTGGATCAAACGCGAATCGCAGGAAGTTGGGTCCATGCGTCGGGGTTTACGGTGTAGTTGGCCCTTCATCGAGACCCAACTCACGAAGCGCAGCTCGAGTTTCTTGTTCGCGGGATGCAACCTCATCGCCGTTGACTGCAACCTCGAAAGAGACCTGCAGGCGAAGTTCGGGATTTGAGGCGTGTTTGCTCACGACTTTCGTGTAGAAATTCATCCACTTCTGCGGCGGTACCGTCCCAGACCATCGAATGGCCGACTTTCCCGTTGGCGCGGGACCGGGACCCGTTTCTGGCTCGCTCTCCTTTGCGACGCGAACTTGCACAGAGCTGTCGATCCCGTTCGCCTTTGCCGTGACGGCGAAGGCACCAGACGCTTCACCAGCCGTGAACTCACCCACCTCGTTAATCTCACCTCCGGTGGCTGACCAAGTGATGGGGCCCGACTTGAACGGCTGGTCGTATTGGTCAATTCCAGTCGCCGTGAACGTGGCCTTTTCGCCGATCTTGATCGTTACATACTCCGGCGACACCTTCAATCTAGCGAGTTTTGGCGGTTCCAATAGCCGGCGGGCGTCGTCGGCCTTCAGTATGAAGACATCGTCGGCGATTTCGATCTCTCCTTCGCCCATGCTCTCGCCGAATTTCTCAAGCGTTATGCCGCCGGCCGAGCTTTCACGGGCGTAGCCGAAAAGGCTTTGCGTGACTCCATCCGCGATCGTTCGCTTCACTGAGTCCGCCTTCAGAAGACGCGGAAGCGCCGGCGACGAATAGAAGGCATTGCGCACGCCCTTGGTCGACCACTTGTCCAATGCTGGCGGCCAGTACTTCAACAGCCGATTGGCCCCGACGCCGTCCGTGATTTCGTCATCCTTCACAAGGCGATTGATGATCAGCTCCACCAGCGACGACGCCATGCTTGACGTGATTTGGCCGAGATCCGTTTCCTTCAACGCATTGGTTTTGTCGAGGAAATACAGTCGGCGATAGGTGCGCCAGATCGTTTCCTTGAGGTCTGCTTTCGCTCGCCCGACGCCCTTAATGAGCTGTTTCTTCTGAGTTTCATCGAGGCGCTTCTTGGTTTCCTCGTCGTCTTCGATCTCTTCCCACGCGAGAACGTCGCGGACAGCGGCTGTCACGGCATCTGCACTTTCGGGAACAGCAAACAAGAGAGCCGATTTCATTGTTCGACCCGAAGTTCCGCATTCGCGGACGATCTGCTCCATCCAGACTATCGTAGATTTCTTGTCTGCAGGATGCTCGGGACCAATCACCACTAGCGTGAGCTCAGGACGATCCGGGACACCGTTGGTTTTATCCGGCCAATACCGGCGGTCAAAGTCGATGTCGCGCGGGCCACCCTTGAAGATGGTCTCGATCTCTTTCTTTATGCGCTGGTCAATCGCTGATGATTGAACGCTGGCACGACGGTCCGTGAGAATCTTGTTCAGATTCGGGCTGAGGCTGAACTTGTAGTAGTTGCCATCCTGCGACAGGTAGTAGCAGGATCGCACTAGTTCTTCGAGCACGGTATCGACGTTGGGGAGCAATAGGTCGGGCGAGCCAACCGCCATCTTGATTTCGGGGACTGAGGCGCGATGCTTGGATTGGCCACCGTTGGATTCAAACAGTATTGCCGTCGTTGTCTTCTGATGGAGTCGGTATTTCTTGATCTCGGCCGACGCCTCACGGTCAAGCCGAAGAGACCAAGCGTCACTCTTGCCGGCGATGTCCGTCGTCGCCGGACCTTCCAAGTCGCTGGAGCCAAGCTGCTCAAACATGGCAGCGCGGAACATCGGGTCCTCGATGGGTGCTGAGCCGAGACCAATCAGGTGATCTCCCTTGCTACCCGCCCGCTGATGATCCTTCTGAAAAGCGTACGCCACCCAAATCGCAAGCAGTCGCAGAATCCCGCGCGTTCGCTGGAAGCGGGGCAGGGATTGCCATTTTCTCTCGAACACGGAGAGCACAGCCGGGTGAAAGGGATACGACGCAAGGAACAGTTCACGGGCGTTTGTGGCGTCAACTCCACTCAACTCGGTAGCATGTTCGATCGCCCAGTCGGCGTATTCAAGCGCAGCCTTGCGACCGTCTTCCGGCAACCCGCTCCATTCAAACAAACGGCGCCGAATGATCTCGGCGGACTCTGTCTCGGCCGACATCATGATGGCCTTGCCGAGTCGGTCGAGCAGCTTCTTGAGCGACTCGTGGTCGCGTTGGTCATCGGGGTTCATCTCAAGCTCAGATGCCGGAATCGATGCACAGACCACGATGTTGTCCCGGGCCCGGACTTCCTCACACAGATTCTGCATGAAATTGAAGAACTCATCGCGCATCCCGCTCTTGCGGCCACGGCTGATGAAGTTGAGAAGCTCGTCCATCAAAATCAGAAGAGGACCATCGGGCAACATCTTGCGGATGACGTCGCCGCCGGGCGCGACCTTTTGGGCATCGTGTTCCTCGACGGCTTTGAACGAGTCGGCGCCGCCGAGCTGCCATGCAATCTCTCCCCAGGGTGTCTTGCGCACTGGCTCGCCGTTTCCCCCACGCCCGTCGATCACGTCAAACTCGGTGCCCACGAAAACGGCCACGTCGGCCTGCTCGATGGTCGAAATCTGGGCCTTCTGGAGGATGCCGTTGACGCCCTTCCATGCCTTCGCCGCGTCGCCGCCTTTCGCGAGGTGATAGAGCGCTGTGAGTGAGTGGGTCTTGCCGCCGCCAAACTGGGTGGCCATGTTGAACACAGCCGACGTTTCGACGTTGATGCCCGCCAGGCGCCGAACGACCTGTGAAGAGAGGTCCAGCAGAGCCTTGGTGACGAAGGTTCGGTCAAAGAAACGTTCCGGGCGCGTGTAGTCTTCGTGCGCGCGCCCGTATCGTACGTGATCCAGGTGCACGGCGAATTCCGACGCATCCAGCGGACGGTTCTCCCGCAGATCCTCGCGGGGCGTAACAACGTGATACCAGGGCTTCAGCTTGGCCATGAGTACATACCTCGACTTAGTTGCTCAACGGGGCCGGCTTTAGCCCCAGTTTGTGAATCGCTCGAAAGCTCCGATGTTCGGGTTCAGGCGCCAGACCTTGAAATAGCCGTACGGGAACGTGTCTCCCTCGCCGCGGCTGCCGGTGATGAACAGTGTACGATCGTCGAGCGTCTGTCGCTGCTCGATGGAGTATCCATCGATGACCTCGCTCTTGATGGATTGGACTAGCTGCTGCACCTGCTGCCAGTCGTTGCGATAGGCGAATACGACGCGTAGCTCGGCACGCACACAAATGACCTTCCAAAACGAGTAGGCCGCTCGTTCGCGTTGGTTCTCTAGCTCGAAGACCGCCAGCGGGAACGGCCAACTCTCGTTAGTACCCGTTGGGAAAGCCATTACGTCGATACCAAGGTACTCTTGTCCGGGCTTTGGCAGGAGACCGAGCTTATGCCCCTTCGCCGCCGCCGACCAATTGAGCTGCTCGCAACTGGCGACAACCGCTGCCGTGAGAAGTCGTGTCCATTCGCCCAGGCTGCCGGATGATGCAGCTTCCCGCAGCGGTTCGGCGACCGCGTGCGGCTTGAGCTGGTCTGTGAAAGCTGCAAGCCAGCTCTCGACGATTTGCTCGTTCCAGGATGACGCCGCGAACGATGTCAAAGGCCAAGTCCTTTCTTTCGCCCCAGAACGCCATCGACCCAGCGTTTTTCGTCGGTGCCGGCTGGGTACAGAGCAGACAGCGCTTGGGCGAGTTTCCAGAAGCGGGCGTCGGTGCCGGCACCGTCTTCCACAAGGAAACGCTTGAGGGCCTCGCCGCGGCCGGCGGCGAAGAGGATCATCGCCTGGTGGATGCGGTCCAGGGCGGTCTGGCCCATCGGCATGCCGCCAAGCGCCCAGCCGCCGGCCTCGGCCATTTCCTCGGCGGCCTCCAGCTCGGCGAAGAGGTTCATCTGTGCCGATTTTTTCTTGCGCCGACCGCGCGGCTGGTCTGCTTCGGCATCTTTGCCGAATAGGTGGCGGGTGCGTTCGGAGACGCTTAACAGGCGCGCTTTGTCGCCCTTGACCTCCACGACTTTCGAGAGTTTGTCGAGATGGGCGCCGAGGCCTTGGGCAATCTTGCGCGCAGCGTCGAATTCCAGCACGTAACCGCTCGTCTTGGCCTTCCCACCGATGGGGTCCTCTTTGCCCTCGGAGTCGTCCTTCTTGGAAGAAGCTTTTACGTTTCCGTTCGCGCCGGGGCCCGCCCCGAGCGTCCAGAGCAACATCGCCGTCAGGCGGGCGTCGGGCTCAAGGCTGCTAGCGTCGGCGTCGGCGAAGAGCAGTGAGAGGGCTTCCTTTGAAACTGCGGCCCAGACCTGCTCCAGGTACTCGCCGAGCGTGACCACCTCACCGCTTGCTTTTTCGACTCGACTGTAACGGCTGAAGACTTCAAGTGCCGGTCCAAGGCACGCAAAGATCGCATCCGCGCCAACCACCCCCTCTTCGGCGAGGCGGGGCATCCAGGCGTGGATACGCTGGGGAAGCTCAGCGAGAACCTCGCGCCACTCGCCGACGTCTGTTTCGCGTATAGAACCGTCCGGGTTCTCTCGTGGGCGGCAAACCAGATGGACAGAGGAAGCCAGAACAGATCGGCCTTGAGCTAGCACACGGCTTCCCATTTCTGTGTCGATGGGCCAGGACGCGGTTACAACCCAGCCAGCATCTATGGCAGCCTGAAGCACCGCCTCCCACCCGGCTGTACTTGTATGGGCAAACACGACGGCGCCAATTCCTGAAGGACTGATCACGCGGCGAGCATCAGAAAGGGCCTCGGTCATCTTCGTTTCAAAAAATGCTGAGTTCTTTCCATCGGTGCCGTCCGCATCACCGGGCGACTGGACTATGATCTCGTCCTCCTTCGGTGTCGATTCAAATGAGAACAGATCAGGAAGATCGTCTCTAAGCGTTCTTCGTAACCACACGTAGAAGAAATCTGACAGATCGGCGTACTGCACCGAGTAGTAGTACGGCGGGTCTGTGATCAGCGCATCAGCCGCATCATCTGGCAAGGGATGATGGGTTGCCGAGACGCGATCGACTTCTCCGATTCGCCAGTCGTGCCCAATCGCGTCAAGAACATGAACTGATCTAGCCACTTGGATCGAGAATGCACCACTAGCGTCCCCAACAGGCACTCCCTCCGCAAAATCCCATACCATGCCGATCGCTTGTTTGCTAAAGAGGTGACGAGGGCACTCAGCAATCGGCTCCCAGGGACACAGGGAGTTTGTCAAGTCGATCTGCTTGCCGAGTGCGAGAGACAATACGCACCGCACTGCACGTGCGAGGTCGTCTTGCCCATCCGGCATAGCAGCCCGAATCAGTCGGCAAAGGCACGACAAGGCAAGCGCCTGGCGAGCCAGGTAGTAGCAGTCCCAAGTAAGCATGCCGTAGATCGACCCACGGTTGACGAAGGTGTGATAGTCTTCGGTGGACTCGTTCGGTACGAGACTCAAGGACGCGCGATGCTGCGCTTGTTTGGCAGACAGAGCTTCCGCAGCTGCTGAGATAGCCTGCTCATCGCTTCTATTCGGCAGCCGATAGAACCGGCCCGGCTGACTTGGCTTCGTCACAACTACGGAAACAAGCCGAGCGTCGTCGCCGCCTCCGCGCTTTCCCAAGAATTGCCGCTTAACCGATGCGAGAGGCGTCGTGAATCCGCAGAGAGGGCACGTTACCGAGCCGCGCGCTACAGTTGCATCCCCGACTTCCCCTGTTCTCGCATTCTCCATAATCTCAATGTCTACACGCTTGGCATCGGGGCGGGCGCTCAACTTTAAGGCAACCTTCTTGGTGGACTTCTTACAGAGCCACAAGCTACGGATCAGGGGCACCTCGGCCCCACAACCGGGCCCTTCGCAAGCAATCGTTCTGGCCCACAGGTAGGCGATCGGCGTCGCGCCTTCGGGATCTTTCGGGTAGAACTCGGCCAGTTCCTGCTCGGCCTGTTCCTTGACCCACTGGCCCCACTTACGGACCTCGTCAGCTAGCCTCTTGCCGTACTTGGGGATGTACTCCAATACGACCTTGTTAAGCAGTACGGCGACGGGGTTGAGGTCTGAAGCGAACGCGTCGGCCCCGACCCGCAGCGCTTCCAGTGGGATCGCTCCGCCGCCGGCGAAGGGATCCACGACTAGCGATCGCGAGCCCGGTTCGCCGCCGAGCGCTTCATGTGCAGCCTGTGTCAGCGACCGGGCCATCTCCAGAAACTTCTTGTCAGTCGAGTTGTCCCAGTTTGCGAAGTCGGCAATGAAGTCGAGCAGCACGCGGCGAAGTTCGACTGGGTCTTCGAGCAGGTCGGTGTTTTTCTGAATTGCAACCAAGCGACGGAACGATTCCTCACTGACACCCGTGTGACCGGCATGGCGCTCAGCCCACTCCCGCATCTGCTTCCGAGCTTCGTCAAGAAACCGTCGAGGCCGGATCAAGACACCCTCGGTCGGCT
>JAJDDR010000029.1 GCA_029260255.1 Phycisphaerae bacterium | reverse complement strand
GCGGGCCTACGCCAAGAAGGTGAAGATCAGCGACGAGCAGATGCGATCGATCCACCTCGTCCCCGATGCATTCCACGGAGATTGGAACTACCGCATCAGGCCAAGAGCGGGATAGTATACGTTATTTGTTTACGCACTCTTTGAAAGGCAGAATGCGATGCAGGCAACGGTACAGACGATCCTTTTCAGCCACGGCGAAGTCTGTCGCCAAAAGCTCGTCCATCGCCCTGCGCAGGAACCAACGGCGATGCAAGGCGAACTCACTGCCCGGATCGCACAGGCGGTTGATCACCAGAAGTTGCAGCACCTTGCGCCAAGGCACCTTGCCACGCTGCGATGCCAGCTTGGCGTCCCAGAATTCTGATAACCCCAGTTGATCCCACAGCACGCATCCCAACCAGCAATCTCCAAACGAACGCGGACGCCGAAGACGCAGTTCGGTGAGCACGATGGACAGGGCATTGACTTCATCCGGGGGGATCGGACGGTCGCAGGGAAAGAGCGAAAGTTGCTCGACCTGCTTCTTGCGTTCGTCAAAAACCTCGATGGTTTTTCGCCACGCCGCCTCTTGACTGTCGTTGATCTTGCCCAGGTACAACACCTGCCGTTGCACCGGCCTGCAGCCGCGACAACGACGCGACTCCACCACGCTCCAGTAGCGGTGTAGCTTGCCGTTCTTCTTCCGTGAATGACAGCGAAGAAACATCTTGTCCGTATGAATACCAAAACCGCGCGTCAGTATTCAAGGGGGTAGGTCTGCACTACAGGGGTTTGGCCACCGCCATCCGAGTTCCCGTATCCGCCAATGCGGATTCCGCCAGCCATTTTCTCAAACCGTGCGAAGGTTGGGCTAGAAAACCCAGGTTTCGGCCCCGATGATTGAATGAACCGCCGAACGCCCACCAGATGGTGCTGACCCATGCCGCCACAATCACCACGCACCCCCCTAACCCCACCCACTTGGCCCACTTGCGGAATCGTGATCGCTTCATCGACGTACCTCGATGGGGGATTATGGTGGATCGGGCGTGGGTTGTCGCGTTTCGTTGCGACAGGCGGGGCTCGCTACCCTTTCGGCTGGAGGGGTCCCGTTCTGTCCCATCTGACTCGCCTCCTCCCGGCCGCGCGGTACAATTCCGCAATGCGACCAAGGAGAAGATTGCTCATAATCGTGCTGGTTGGCGCTGTGCTGTACGTTCTTCTGACTGTCCTCGATCGTTGGGCGGATGACTACCCGTTTTGGATGGGGTAGGCATCGCTACGGCGCCTTCCAAACCAACTCGCCCGATTCCTCAAACATGCCCATCATCATGCCTTCCGCCTCGACCACGAGTGATCCGCGGTTGCGGCCTTCCGCATCCTTCACGACGATCTGCCGGGTGGTGATGAACTCGGCGGTGAGGTTCTCGACAGTGATCGTGCCGGGCAAGGTCACGACGGCGGGTGGTTCGACCGCGGGCGTCAGCATTCCCATCGTCGCCAGCCCGGCGAGAACGATGCAGGCGAGACCCAACGCGGTGCATCGGGATTCGAGGCGTTGGACACGATCGTGTAGTGCGTCGACCTGATCGGACATTCGTGGCACTCCGTCGTTGTGAGTTGTTCGCGAGCCGAATCATACCGTGCTGGCGGGCGATTCGCAGGTGCAGGCGGCGCTGGAACGTCGCCTTGCCGGATAGCAACCCGCCAGCGTTACCTGCCTCCGATGGTTCCCGTGCCCGGGATGGCAAGGCGTTTGAGTCGAGCGGTCCGTTTGGATATGATCACAACTTGAAATCTGATAACTGGGAATATCGGTTGGAGGGGATGACATGTCGTATGTGCCGCGTTTCAGCGCGCTGATGTGTGCCTACTTGTGCGTTCGCCTGCATGCGGCCGGGGTACCGCCGGTGAACGATACATGCACGGGTGCCCTGCTCATCACCTGCAGCAGCGTCACAGCGGCGGACACCACCGCATCGGCCACTGACCCCTCCGATCCCGGGTTCAGTTGCCACAACGGAGGCGCCGGGTCGCTGGGTGTTGGGGGGATCTGGTTCCGATTCGTGGCGGCGGACGCCACGGCACGACTTCACACATGCGCCAGTGTCGCCCCGGCGGATGATTCACTGCTCGCGGTGTATTCGGGGACATGCGGGGCGCTGGCTGAGATCGGGTGCGATGACGACGAAGCGTTCTGCATCGCGACCGATTTCGGATCCGACGTGACCCTATGCGGGCTGACCGTGGGCGAGACCTACTACGTGCAGTTGGCCGCGTGGACGGAATCGGATCGGGGGGTGTATCAACTGGATCTTCAGTGTCCGGCTCCCTCCGGCGGTATCACGGGGGCCTGCTGCATGAGCGACGGAACCTGTGCCGACGGCGTGGCGGAGTCCTGCTGCCAGCAAGGGGGCGGGAGCTACCTCGGCGACGGGTCGCACTGCGCGACGTCAACGTGTGCTCAGCTTGTCGGACAATGGGATGGCTATAGCGGCACGTACGCGGACATCTGGGTCGACGGGGATTACGCCTACGCCCCGAACTGGGGCCTGGGCGACGGCAACACTGCCCGCGTGCACATCATTGACATCAGCAATCCGACGAACCCGGTGTTGGACAACACGTTCTTTCTGCCTTCACCGAATGAGTTCACATCGCCTCAGGATGTGAAGGTGGCCGGCGGACTATTGTTCATCGGCCTGGAAGGCGGGGCGTTTGATGCCGTAGCCATCGTCGACGTACGCAACCCGACCTCGCCGTCGCTTCTGACGACGATCCGGACGGCCAACTTCACCCGGACACACAACGTGTTCTACGACAATGGTTTTCTATACATGGCTGACAGCAGCACGCCGCGGGTAGGGATTGTGGACTTGCGGGGGTTTGATCCGAACAACCCGCCCCCGTCGCCGATCACACAGGAACAGTGGGTATTGGACAACGTCGGAACCTCGATTGTGCATGACATCACGGTTCGCAACGGGCGTCTTTACGCAGCCGCGTGGAGTAGTGGATTGTGGGTCTATGATGTCACCGACGTCGCTAACTCGATGCCGACGTTGATCGGCAGCACGCCGGGAACCAGCACACACTCGGTCTGGCCGACGGACGACGGCAACTTCGTCGTCACAGGCGAAGAGCGGACACTTGGCGGTATCACGGTTTATGAAATCACGGACACCGGCGGCGCGCTCTCATTCACGCAGACAGACAGCCTGGTGCTGCCCGAGGCGTTCAGCGTACATAACCAGGTCGTCATCGGTCATCGGTTGTACAATTCCTGGTATGAAGCCGGTCTCCAAGTGTTTGATATTGATCCAGCCACAGGGTTGCTGCAGTTCGTCGCGGTGTATGACAGTTCCCCGCCCGGTGGCGGCGGTTTCGTCGGCAACTGGGGAGTCTATCCCTTCTTGGGCGACGACAGGATCGTTCTGTCGGACATGGAGAACGGTGTGTTGATCGTGGACATCACGGGTGGCGTGGGTCCGGTGCCCACGATCGGCACGTGGGGTCTGATCGTCTTGACCTGTGCCCTGCTTTGCGCCGGCACCATCGTCATCCGCCGTCGTGCCGTCGCTCGTGAGGCCGCATGATCGTCCTTGCCGATCCAGCGCGGCGAGCACGACGCACGCGAGGCCCAACGCGGCGCAGCGGGATTCAAGGCGTTGGACGCGATCATGGAGCAGGTCGAGGGGATCGGGCATCGGTGGTACTCCGTGGCAGGGCAATCGCATCTAAACCCAAATTGCGATTGTTGGCACACGAACGCAGGTCGGGGCCGCCGAACCAACACCGTCCGAGCGATCGCGCACGCGTTTCTGAGACCGCAGTGAGGGTGTCGCGATTTAGATGCGGTTGCCCTGTGCTCCGTGGTCGTGGGCGGGTCTCGTGGCATGCTACCGGACTTCCGGGCGGCCGGAACCGTTCAGCGATTGAATCGACCCGGCGAAGTGAGTAGGCTGGCTACGGTCGGAGCGGAACTCGTCGAGCCCCCGCACATCACACAATTCTCGGGTCGCGGTAGGGACTGCCCTTCCGGGCAGCCCCCCGCACAGATCCCAGCGAGCGGAATTACCGCACTGGGCTCCTGCCTCAGGTGCTGACGCCCATGCGGCGTAGGGGATAGGGATGACACACGCGCGCGAGAGGCAACCATTGCTCGATAAGTCGGCGCATTCGATCCCAGCGAACTCGGCCCTTGTGGCTTCGCCGCGACAAGGCGCGGTACCACAGCCAGCCCACTCGGAAACGAAACACGGACAGCGCTTGGCTGTTCATGGGCACACCGTAATAACGATTGTGCCCACTGACGACCGAACGCAACCATCGCCCCACCACAGGAATCGGGGCGTGCCAGCGATGCCGAAGCTCGGCTTTCACCGCGCTCAATTTCGCCTGCAACCTTTTTCGCATCGTTTGCCGGAACACCGTAAACCTCCCGTTGCTCCTCTTCTTCCCGCAGATGTGCGTAAAGCCGAGGAAGTCGAAGGTTTCCGGTTTGCCCCGACCTGTGCGCCTGCGGTTCTCGGCCGCGAACGGTCCGAACTCCAGCAGGCGTGTCTTGTCGGGGTGCAGTTCCAGGTTGAACTTGCGGAATCGCTCCCGCAGTTCCGCCAGAAACCGCTCGGCATCCGACTTGTGTTGGAATCCCAGGGTGAAGTCATCGGCAAAGCGCACGACGATCATGTCGCCCCGCGCCCGCGTCGTTCGCCACCATTGGACCCACAGGTCGAACACATAGTGAAGATAGATGTTCGCCAGAAGCGGCGATGCACTGCCGCCTTGCGGCGTACCTTGCTCACTGCGTGTCCGCGCCCCGTCCTCCAGCACGCCGGCGTTCAACCATTTCTGGATGAGCCGCACGACGCGCCGGTTCGCTACGCGATGCTCGACAAACTTCACCAGCCATTCGTGGTCGATGGCGTCGAAAAAGCCACGAATGTCGGCGTCGAGCACCCAGTTCACCTTCCTCGTCAGCAGTCCCGTGTAGAGCGCATCCAACGCATGATGCGGGCTGCGCCC
>JAJDDR010000280.1 GCA_029260255.1 Phycisphaerae bacterium | reverse complement strand
AAGACGATTTGCGCGGGTTGGCTGAGCGCGCAGGCCATGCCGCTGATCAAGGACTTGGGTATTACGCTCGACAAAGCGGTTGGCCGGCCGTTCGACACGGTCGCCTTCCACAACGCTGATTTCAGCAAATCCGCCGTTCCCAAGTTCGAGGCGACGCCCGGGTACCTGATCAACCGATCGCATTTCGACGAGAAGCTCGTCAAAGCCGCGGTCGAGGCGGGTGCGACTTTCGCTGACGGCAAGACCGTCACCGACCTCGCGCTCGGCGAGTCATCCGTGTCGGCAAAGTTCCAGAGTGGGGAGGCGGTCGACGGTTCCCTGCTCATCATGGCCGCGGGACGGAACACGGGGCTCCTCGAACAACTTCGCCTCGGACCGGGCGCCCTGCCCGCAGGCTGGTGGGCAGCACAGGTCGAGGCGGAGAACATCAAGACGAAGGACGCTCCGCAGGTCTGCATCATCCTCGGCTTGGACGACGCCGGTGGGTTCGGCGTCGTTGCCATCGCCGACGGCCGCGCGACCGTCGGCGTGCATACGCCCGCGGACAAGCGCACCGTCATCGGGACCATCACCTTGCTGTGCAAGCGCGTTGTCGAGCACGGCGTTCTCGACGTCGACCTCAGCCGGGAGGCCGCCCGCACGAGCGTCGTCATGACACCCGCGTCGGTCGCGCTCGCCATGGACACGCACGTCGCCAAACGGACCTTGATCGTCGGAGACGCCGGCGGGTTCGTGTCCGCCACGAGCGGCGAAGGCGTGTACCCGGCGATGTGGTCGGCACGCATCGCCGCGGATGTCATCGAACAGGCGTTGGCCGCGGACATCCCCCAGGACGTGCTCATGGAATTCGACACGCGCTGGCGAATGGAGATGGCCGAATACCTGCGTCCGCCCAACACGGACACGCAGTACATCCTCCCGCTGGTCTTCTCGAACCAGCCGATGGCCGACCGGATGGGCAGTGCCTTCTTCTCCGGCGAGAACATCTGACGTCCGCTCGCTTGCCAGGACACGTGCGCTCGGCCAGAATACCCCCGATGCGAGTCGCCGGCGCGGCTCGACCGATTGCTTCGTCAGTCATTTGGGAGCTGTTACTGTGGGAAGTCTTCTTAATACGGGGCTGGGTGGATTCCTTGGCGCACTCTTCGGGTTCCTTAGCCAGTTGATGTCTGCTATTTTTGGTTCGCTGACGGACATCTTCTCGGGCGTGTCGTTCTGAGTGCCCGGCGCGGTCTTGTCGATAGCAGACGATGCCCTGCTCGCCCTCGGCGCGACGCTGACCATCGGGACGCTGCTGTTCTGGGCGGTTCGCTCGCGGCGCGACCCGCTGGCTTGCGCGCCTGATCGGGTGAACCGGTTCCTCCCGGAAGCAGTGCTTCTGCCGATGCTGGTGTGGATGCTCGCGGTGAGCGCGCTGGGCATGGCTGCGGAACGCTGGCTCACCGGCGACCTGCTGGACGCCGCGATGATCTTCTCGGGTAACGCCGCCCAGTTGCTCGGGGCGGTCGCGTGTCTGTTGGTCGCTTCCAGGTTCTTCGAGGGCGGTGCCAAGCGATTCCTGATCGGCCGGTCGCCCGTCCGCCGGCAGCTCGTGAGCGGGCTCGGGTACTTCCTCTCGTCCCAGGCCGTCTGCCCGGCCGTGTTGTACGCGACGGTCGCGCTGCTGACGCGGATCGAACCGCAGTATGTCTTCTTCCAGCATGACGTCATCGACGCGCTCCGGGGGGGGAAGGTCGCGCTCGCGGCGTTGTGGATCGGCACGGTGTTGATTGCCCCGGTGGCCGAGGAGTGCTTCTTTCGAGGCGTCCTCCAGACAACACTCGAGAATCTGCTGAAGAGCCGGTGGATCGCCCTGTCGCTGACCGCGGCGATCTTCGGAGCCATCCATGCTGGCGGCGGTGACACCCCGCAACCGCACGTCGTACCGGCTCTAACCGTGCTGGGCGTGATGCTGGGCGTGGTCTACGTCCGATCCGGCTCGCTGGTCGCGCCCATCTTCCTGCACGCGCTGTTCAACGCCAAGACGCTGGTGTGGGAGTCCCTCGCCCAATCCGGGGGTTGATGCAACGAGTGCCGCCCCGTAGCATCGCCGCCCGTATGAAGCCCGTCGAAGAACAGATTGAGGTGCTCACCCGCGGGTGTGAGCGGGTCTACTCGGAGCGGGAGTTGGCCGAGCGCGTGACGCGCGCCGTTGAAACCGGCAAACCCCTGCGCGCGAAGCTCGGCATGGACCCCACCGCTCCTGACCTGACGCTCGGGCATACCGTCGTGCTGGGCAAGCTGCGCGACTTTCAGGACATGGGGCACAGAGCCGTCCTGATCGTCGGCGACTACACGGCGCGGATCGGCGACCCGACCGGGAAATCCAAGACCCGCCCGATCCTGACGGACGAGCAAGTCGACGCCAACGCGAAGACCTACCTCGATCAAGCCGGCAAAGTCATCGACCTGTCGCCGGAGAAGCTCGAGATCCGCCGCAACAGCGAGTGGCTGGCCCCCATGGACTTCGCCGACGTGATTCGACTCGCCGGTCAGACGACCGTGGCGCGCATGCTGGAACGCGACACCTTCGCCAACCGCCAGAAGGCGGGCGTCGAGATTCACCTGCACGAGCTGTTCTATCCGCTGATGCAGGCCCACGACAGCGTGATGGTACGGTCGGACGTGGAACTCGGCGGCAACGATCAGACGTTCAACAACCTCATGGGCCGCGACTTCCAGAGGAACGCCGGGCAACCGCCGCAGGTGGTGGTGATCACACCGCTGCTGGTCGGGACGGACGGGCATGAGAAGATGAGCAAGTCGCTGGGCAATTACATCGGTATTACCGAGCCGGCGGCCGACATGTTCGGCAAGACGATGAGCATCCCCGATGCGCTCATGGGAAACTACTTCGAGTTGCTCACGCGCGTGCCGGCCGCCGAGGTGAACCGTCTTCTGGACGGAAGCGCCACGCACCCGCGCGACGCGAAGGTCATGCTGGCCAAGACGATCGTGTCGCAGTACCACGACGATGCCGCGGCGGACGCGGCGTGCGACGAGTTCTTCCGAATTCACGGCGCGGGCGAGGCGGGACAGCCCGATGACATGCCGGAGTTGCCGGTGCCGGCGACGATCGGCTCGGTGGCGCTGGTGGTGACGGCGGGGTTCGCGAAGTCGAACAGTGAAGCGCGGCGCTTGATTTCGGAACAGGGGGTTCGGCTCAACGGCGATCCGATCGGCGATCCATACGCAGAGCTCGCCATTGAGACCGGGTCGGTTCTCCAGAGAGGCAAACGCAAGTTCGTTCGGCTTGTGGTGCAGTCGTAGCGTTCTCGCGTGCCCGCGCGCACCGAATGTATTGAGGCACTGTTTCAGTCATGGGGCTTCCTGTTATCGCTATCGTGGGCCGTCCGAACGTGGGCAAGAGCAGTCTGTTCAATGCGCTCGTCGGTCGGCGCGCCAGCATCGTCGAGGCAACTCCGGGCGTGACGCGCGACCGCGTGAGCGAAGTCTGCGACTTCGGCGACATCTTCTTCGAACTCGTGGACACCGGCGGCTATGGTATTGAAGACGTCGACGACCTCACCGAGCACATCGAGCGGCAGATTCACTTCGCCATAGACTCGGCCAGTCTGATCCTCTTCGTCGTCGACACGCGCGCCGGAATCGTTCCATTGGATTTGAAAATGGGGGAACTGCTGCGCAGGCAGCACGACCGCGTCCGACTGATCGCCAACAAGACCGACGAAGAACACATGATAGCGCAGGCGGCGGAGTTCGTGCGACTGGGGTACGGCGAGGCGCTCTGCGTGTCTGCCGTGCATGGTTTGGGCAAGTCCGACGTTCGCGAGCTGATCGCCGAGCGCATCGCGCATTCGGCCGAACCTGTCCCCAAGGACCCGGTGATGAAGATCGCCCTCGTCGGCAAGCGCAACACCGGCAAGAGCACCTTCATCAACGCCCTCGCCGGCGAAGAGCGGGTCATCGTCAGTGAAGTGGCCGGAACGACGCGCGACGCGGTGGACGTTCGCTTCGAGAAGGACGGGCGCGTATTCCTCGCCATCGACACCGCGGGCATACGCAAGAAGAGTAAGCTGGCCGATTCCATTGAGTTCTACGCGCTCACTCGCGCACAGAAGTCGATGGATCGAGCAGACGTGGTGCTGTTTCTGTTGGACGCGACCGAGCCGATGAGTCAAGTCGACAAGAAGCTCGCCAAGACGCTGATGGAGTCACTCAAACCGGTGGTCATCATTGTTAACAAGTGGGATCTTGCCAAAGACCGCGCGATGACCGGTGACTACGGCGAGTACCTGACCAAGACGCTTCCGGGTCTGGAACACGCCCCCATCTCATTCGTATCCGCCAAAGACAACCGCAACGTCTATACGGCCATTGACGTGGCCTCTTCGCTCTTCAAGCAGTACCACACGCGGGTCGGTACGGGCAAACTGAATCAAGTGCTCAAGGCCGCACTGTCCGAGCGCCTTCCCTCGGCAAGACGCGGCACGCAATCGCCGCGCATCTTCTACGCGACCCAAGTAGCGGCCGCGCCGCCGACGATCGTTCTGTTCGTCAATCGCGTTTCCAGTTTCACGACCGACTATCAGCGCTTCCTTCAGAACAGGTTTCAGGCACTTCTCCCGTTTGGCGAAGTCCCCATCCGCCTCGTCTTCCGCGCTCGCTCTCAAGGCGCGGTGTAAGCGCCGAGGCGCCAGCCCGCGACCGCACGTCTTGTCGAGCAAGCCGGCGATCCTCTGCACGCGTCCGACGGTCACCTCCTGCGTGTCGCGCACAGACACTCTCTACGGCGCCACCATGCGGACAAGAGCCCGGCGAAATCGACAGCAAGCGATCGACGCATGGCATGCCGTTCGGCGTGGCATGTTTATGGGGGTCGGAGTATGACACAACACGCCGACCCAAACAGGCTTCACGAGATGGAATGCACAGTCACGCCATCTTTTCTACCGCTACTCACCGGAACTGCTGAAGGCACTCTGGAAGCTGCCGAAATCGAGCAGATCGACGTCGCCGTCGTGGTCGAGATCCGCATGTGCGCAGTCGGGCGAGACAGAGCCTCCCGGTCCAGTTAGACAGCCGTGAAACGAGCCGAAATCGTCCAAGTTTACGATACAGTTGCCGTCGAAATCGCCGGGACACAGCGTCTCCAGGCTTCCGCAGCCGAGCAGTTCGAGCATGCCGCCCTCGTTTATGATGGTCTCGGCGTACACGCGGCAGTTGTCGATCGTTGCGGTCGCCCCGGACCGGATGAACAGCGTTCGAGTGTAGAGCGCCTCGCCGCAGGGACCCTCGCCACCGAGCTGGTTCTCGTAGAAGTCGCTGAATACCACGGCACTGTCGGCAGCAATCTCGACGGTGTCCATGGCGAAGTTGGTGTCAAAGCCTTCGATCACCGGCCCGAGATCGGCGCCGGCAACTTCAAAGAGCTGCAACGCCCCACCGCCGTCGAGTGTCAACGGTCCGGCACTCCAGTCGAACATCGCGGGGTTGCCGCTCGCGTTGCTGAAATCGCCGGCCAAGGTGAACGGCGGGTCGAGTTCGTCGTAGGTCAGCGCAACGGTGATCTCTGCTGTGTCTTCAATCACGAAGTCTCCGCCGACCGCCACGTGAGCGGCGTTGATCGCGACCAGCCTCGGCGGCGTGCAGCCCTCGGGCGGATTGGGACCGGCACACCCCACTGCCGCCAGGGTCATGGCACCGGTCGTCGTAACGCTCATGGCGTCTTCCAGGATCAGCGCGCCCGGACCCACGCCGATCACCGGCGTGATGGTGATGCTGCTCGAGCTCAGGGCGGCCGATGCCGGAACTGCCGACGCCTCGTACGAGCCGCCGGTGATCGTGAATGCACCGGCCGTCGTGATGGCCGCGGCGCCGGTCACGCTCAGTCGGGGCGGCGTACAGCCCATTTCCGGCGCGGGTCCGCCGGCTGATGCGTCCAGAGTGAGTGGTCCGGTCAGATCGAGGCTCGCGCCGTCACCGATAGCGAAGTCGCCGGCACCGAACGCGGCAGCACTGCCGGCGGTAACGGCGCTTCCGCCAGCGATGTGGATGTTGCCGCAGCCGTCGACCAGGAGATCTCCGTTGCCTGCGAGGCTCGGCGAAGTGACAGACAGTGTCCCTCCGCCGGTGGCCTGCATGAGACCGTTGTTGACCTTCGGGTGGTCGCCCGCAATGTCAAGCGTCGTGCCGGACACATCGGCCGATACGACGGCTTCGTTCAAGAAATCGGCGTCGATCACGCCCTGGCCGGCGATGGTGGTTCGATTGGTGATAGTGTCACCAAGTGCCGCCGATGAAATCGAAGCGCCCGGGCTCGCGAGCAGGAGCGGTGCCGTGCCCTTGATACTCATCGCCTCGGCGGCTGTGATCGCGTGGTCGTTGGTGATCGCCATGGAGCCGTCGTTGCGGATTCCGTTCGGCGCGTCGAGGGTCATGTCGGCTCCGTTGATGTTGAGGGTCGACGTCTCGCCGAGTACGAGGCTGTTGATACTCACGGACGTGTCGAGGTTGACGGCGGCGTCATCAAAGTCGATCACGACGCTCTCTGTCGCAGCCGGGTCGCCGATTCCGGGCACGATGTCACCCAGCCAGTTCAGATCGGTACTCCAGTTTTCGTCCTCGACACTTTCGTCATCCCATTCAACGCACTCGTCGGGAACACCGTCCATGTTGTCGTCCAGACTGGTTCCGTCGGCGATGTCGCATCCGTCGGGAACGCCGTTGTTGTTGCAGTCGGCACAGGACGGCGTGTCCGGTGGGCAGTTGGCTATCTCGCAGGCGTCGGGAATGCCGTCGCCGTCGCAGTCGAGCGACAGATCGACGCACGCTCCGCCGCAGGTTGGGCCGACTTCCAGTGTCACATTTGTG
>JAJDDR010000279.1 GCA_029260255.1 Phycisphaerae bacterium | reverse complement strand
GGCTTTATCGCATCGCGTTCAACGAAGCCGTGCGGTTCCTCAAGGGTGCTGAGAGAACGAAGTCAAACCTGCCCGTCGTGGCGGTCGACGACCGCGCAGAGTCTCCCGACAAGGCTACTGCCGCCCGGATTGACGTAAACGGTGCGTTGGCCGCGCTGAAGCCCGCGGATCGAGCAATCCTGCTGTTTCGTTACCAGGAAAGCCTGGACTACCGGGCGATTGCCGCCGCGATGGAGTGCACCGAGGGGACGGTGGCCTCGCGACTGAACCGTGCTCGGAGCCGGTTACGCGAATTGTTGCAGGAAAGTTACGAAACCGGGGAAGAAACGGGGGCCGCCGATCATCCAAAGGATGTGTGGGACGTTTCGATGAAGGGAGAACCTGACCTGGAGTAGTTGTCAGGCGCACGCGCCATGGATTGTCATCGTTTTCAAGCACGACTCGGTCTCTACTGGGACGACGAGGTGTCCCCGGACGAACGTCGGGAGGTTGGGGAGCATCTTGATGCTTGCGCAGTCTGCTCTGCTGAATTGGACGAGATACGGTCGATCGCTCGCGATCTGGCGGCGCCGGCAGACGTCGCGGTGCCGGGTGCTCTGTGGTCCGCGATCGAGCATCGACTGGATCGTAAGCCCGTCCGCATCGCGCGCGAGGGCAGTATCCAGTTCTTTCGTACGCCGGTAGCCAAAGCCGCAGCCGTGATGTTCGCCGCTGGGCTGGGTCTGTGGGCGTTTGGTTGGCTCGACGGAGGAGCTACCCGAGTGACCGCCTCGCAGGTGGATTTCGGCGTCCTCTTGGACGCGCTGCCCGTCGATGCCCGGAAGGCGTTTATGAAATTCCTGGTCTTTCATGATGCCCGGGAAAGCTCGCCCCATGGGGCCAGGCAATATGCGCCCGATCTGAATTTCGGCCTCCCCGAAGATCTGCCCGGCGGGTTTCGGCTCGAAGAGGTTTACCTGCTGCGATTCGGAAAACTCCCTGGGGTCGCAGCCACGTACGGTCGCGATGATGATTTCGTGGGGGTCGTTTTCCATGAACCGACCTGTCAAGAGAACTTTGGCATGCACAGGGACTATCCGTGTGACATCGGCAAGCACAAGGCGCAGAAAGTCTCGGTCGGTGAGTGGAGGCTGGTGCATCTCACCGACCCGACCACTTGCCATTGCGTGCTAAGCAGGCTCGACGAACATGACGAGCTTCCGTCCGTCATGTCCGCCGTCGCCCCCAAGCTGACCACGTCCTCGCCCCACGAACATTAAGCGCCGCGCCAGAACGGACCTGAACGCGCCACGCGGTTGATACGTGTAGGGTGCAGATCTGTGCATGCGAAATACTCCATCCACGGTGGTTCGACCGCCAACGACGGCGGAAATCGGTCGGATGGTCCGAATGGAGCGTTGCGCTCCAGCGAAAGATGCGTCCTGGCTTCGTGATAATACGCAAGGTGGCTCGCGAGAACGCGTCGCAGGTGGGCCAGCTGTACGAACTCAACCCGGCGCTGTTCGCACCGGTTTATCCGCGTGGCGAGTCGGGTCTGGCGGGGATGGTGACCGTCCTACTCGCGCTCGCCTGCATCGTCGTGACCTTCCGCGAACTGCTGCCGGCCAAGGTCTCTCGCGAATAGCCCGCCGCCCGATGTCGGTCCTGAATACGCCGGCCAGCGGCAGCGGCACCGCGATCGTGATCGAGGGATTTCGCTATGTCGAGGATCTCTTGGCCTTGTGTCACGGGGCGGGTGAAAACCGGCCAGTGGATATGCTTGGAGCGACCGCTTGCCGGGTGGGAGTCTCACCCACTGAAGATCCACGCTTTTCCACGGCGCACTGAATAATGCGGGCTCGCGCCACCACGGGACGCGGGCTGGCGGACGCTCGCACGAACACTATCTTGCACCTACCATCGGCGGATCCATCGGCTACAATTTCTACCCGCGCGTGAAACTGAGAACCTCAGCGGAGAACCACCCTTGGAACCCTTCACCGTACGAATGCGTGTCGGCCTGGACGATGTTGATCACGTCCAAGTTCTTTACTATCCGCGAGTTGCGCATCTCGGATGCCTCGCCCTTGAGGCGTTCTTCCGAGACCACCTCGAACTGCCCTGGCCACAGATGCTCGAAGAGCACAGGGTCGCCATGCCCACGGTGGATCTACACATCACCTACCGACATCCGCTCCGATACGGGGACGAGTTTGATGTCTCAGTCGGTGTCGTCGAGCTCGGTCGCCGCACCGTGGTTTTCGCGATGGAGATCCGAAAAGCGACTGCGCGCGACCTTGTCAGCACGATCGCACACACGGCCGTGTTCGTCAGCCGGGACACGTGGAAGGCGATCCCAGTGCCCGAAGACTACCGGGCCGCGCTCGCTCGCAGCCTGAAGTGACTTCGCACCACGCGCGGACAGACGGCGACGTCGCGCAAACTCAGAACACCCTCAGAATAGTGCCGTCACTGCTTGCCGGGGGAGCAACGGCGTACGGCGACTCGCGCGCACCGCACCATTGCTCGTTTGCGTTCGTGACCCCATAATCGCCAGACCGCGGCCGGAAACTGATGGCTGACGCCCCGCTGCTGGCACGAAGTGGTCAAGATAGCCGAAGTTAGCTGAGGAGTCGGACCTGCTGACCCCTTTCCAGTGCGACTTCACGCGTTTGCGCTGCGGTGCGAAACGCCAATCGCCAAGCTGATTCAGCTTGGCGATGAGGATTGCAGCGCCGTGCGCCGCGCCACGGGGTCGTTGGAGCGGTCACCGGCGTGGACGCGTTGCATTGCCATGTTCGTTCAACCTACGATAATGGGAACCCGAAAGAGCGCTTGAATGCGAGCAAGAAGAGGCAACTCGGGCATTTGGGCCGCCGCGACCGTTGCGGCCGCGCTGCTCGTCTCATTCGGAGCGTGCTACCGCCTGCTGTCGGCCCGGTATGCGCGTGCGTCCGAAAGCACACAAATACCCGCGGGAACACTCTCTGCCCTCCCGCTGGTCCTCGGTGACTGGGTGGGAACCGACGCGCCGCTGGACGAGTGGGTCATCCGGGCAACGGATACCCAGGACCACGTCAGCCGCACCTATCGAAAAGCCGCTGACGAGATCGTTGCGCTGTTTGTCGGGTATGGCGTCAATCTGCGAGACCTGGCGCCGCACCGACCCGAAGTCTGCTACCCCGGCGCGGGCTGGTCACTCGACAGGACGGACCGCGTTGACGACCTGCCGGTCGACGGTGGACCGCCGCTGTCGTGCCAGATTCACACGTTCCAGCGAGGCGGCCTCGTGGGCGACCGGGTCACCGTCCTGAATTACTACATCGTGGACGGCGACTATTGCTCCGACGTCTCTCTCCTTCGCTCACGGGCGTGGCGGAAGAACAGCAGCGCTACGTATGCGGCGCAGGTGCAGATCGTCTGCCAGACGGGCATCTCGCCCACGCGGGCTGAAGAAGCGGTGCGATCCCTGGCCGCGGACTCCGCACAACTCATCCGAAACCTGCTTGTCTCAGCCGTCGAGACCGCCGTAACCAACGGAAAGGGTTCAACTGCGGGGGCAGCGGAAACAACCCACCAATAACAGCGAGAGGAGCATTCGCTTGTCCCATAGCCGAACGGTGCCCAGCGAACAAATCGCGAGCGGTGCGGATCGATCGTGGATAGCCGTCATTGCGCTACTCGGCGGCGCCCTCGCTTGGGCGTACTGGCCGGTACTCGTCGCCCTCAACAAGGAGTGGCAGACGGATGACAACTACTCGGTCGGTCAACTCGTGCCGCTGGCGATCTTGTACCTTCTGTGGCACGATCGGGAACGGCTGCGGAGCTCAGCATATCGCCCCTGTTGGTGGGGCATTGGCATCATCCTGGTCGCTCAGGGCGCTCGCGCGTTCGGACTCATCTGGCTATTCGAATCCGCCGAGCGTTACTCGTTCGTCCTCAGCGTTGTGGGTGTCGTCCTCCTCGTTGGGGGCTGGGAAGTGTTCTGGAGGGTCAAGTGGCTGCTGCTGTTCCTGTTCCTCATGGTCCCGCTGCCAGGAAGAGTCCACAACCTGATATCCGGCCCCTTGCAGCAACACGCGACCGACGGCGCGGTGTTCTTCCTCGAGTTGTTGGGTATCACGCTGACAAGCGAAGGTCACGTCATCGTTCTCAACGACAACGTCCCGCTCGCCGTAGCCGAGGCCTGCAGCGGCTTGCGCATGCTGACGGCCTTCGTCGTGGTCGCAGCCACACTGGCCTATCTCGTGAACCGACCCCGCTGGCAGAAGATCGCCCTGGTCTTGTCCAGCATCCCCGTGGCCATTCTCTGCAACACCGGGCGTCTGGTGATCACCGCGCTTCTGTTTCTGGTTACCAGCAGCGAGTTCGCCAATCGGTTCTTTCACGACTTCGCCGGATTCACCATGATGCCGATGGCCGTCTTGATGCTGATACTTGAATTGTGGATCATGTCAAAACTCGTGATCGACGAGGCTCTGAGCGAATCCGCGTCAACACCGTAGGTTGCAGCCGACCGCATCATGACCGACGTAGGCAGGGTGCTACCTGCCTTCTTGCTCGGTTGCGGCGTATAAAACCCGCCCGGAATGTGCCGCACCGACGAAACCGCAAAGAGTGGCCACACCCGATCACCTCGATGGTTGTGAAATCTCTTTGACATCCGGAATGCTGTTCGGTACAGTGGTCGTCGACATGGACAAGTTCACCTGTCAATCAACGCTGGTTGAGACGCCCGCAGCGATTACGGGCCGCGCCGGCCTCTCTCAACCGATCGAGTGCGCGTGTTGCTGTAGCTGTTGTTGTCCTCCCGCACGAGGAGGAACGACCTAGCGGCAGCGGCGTACCGTCGATTTGAATCACGAGAATACGCGAGAGCCCGCAGGGTTGTTCCTGCGGGCTTTTCTCATTGATACCGATGTGGACGACCCAACTTCACGGAGATCGAAGGTGGCACTGGAAACCTCTTCACGACACCAAACACGAAACGTTGACGAGAACAGCCCCGCGAGCGAGATCATCGCCTGGAGCTTCGAACGATTCGCACGGCAAGGCATCGTCATGACGACCTCGTTCGGCATGGAGGGCTGCTGCCTGATAGACCTCTGCGCCGCCCAAGGACGCCCCTTGACGGTCATCTATCTGGACACCATGTTCTTCTTCGAGGAGACGTACCGCTTGCGCGACCGGATGGTCGAACGCTACCCGCACGTGAACTTCGTCAACCGCGGAACCGATCTCACGCCCGCCCAGCAGGCTGAGAAACATGGGGACGCGCTGTGGGAGACGAACCCGGACCTCTGCTGCAAGCTTCGGAAGGTCTACCCCATGCGCGAAGCGATCGAGGGCGCCGACGTCTGGATCACCGGACTTCGACGCAGCCAATCCGCGACGCGCGCCGACATGAAAGTGATCGAATGGGATTGGCAATACCAATTGCTGAAGATCAACCCCCTGGCGAACTGGGAGCGACGACAGGTTTGGGAGTACGTCGAATCCAACGGCGTGCCCTACAACGGGCTGCACGAGAAGGGCTACCCCACCGTCGGCTGCACCCACTGCACACAGCCGGTCGATGGACACAAGATCGGCGACTACTCCCGGGCGGGCCGATGGAACGGTACGAACAAGACCGAGTGCGGCCTCCACGGCTACGGAATCTGAGTTGTCCGCACGCGTTGCCGGCCGAACGAAGGGCAACCCGATGAAACGCACAGCGCTCATCCTCGCGGCCCACGGCTCCCGCAGGGCGCCGTCCGTCAACGCAGACGTGCGCCGCCATGCCGAGCGCATCACGCAACTGGGTCTGTTCGATCAGGTCGTGACCGCGTTCCATCAGGGGCAACCGACCTTCGCGGAGGTGCTGGACACGATTACGGTCGACGCCGTTTCCGTCGTCCCGGTCATGATCAGCGACGGTTACTACGCCGACACCGCGCTTCCCGGCGCCCTCGAGGCACATCCGCGGTTCGATGCCTTGAGCGTACACATTACCGAGACCGTCGGCACGCATCCGAAATGCGTCACGTTGGCCAGAGATCGAGCTGTTCAATTGGGCAACGATCATGATCTCGACTTGAGCGAAACCGCGGTGATCGTTGTGGGTCACGGAACGAGTCGCCATCGCGCAAGCCGAACGGCAACGATGGACCTCGCCGGCGCGTTGCGCGAATCCGCCGTGTTTGCCGAAGTCCATGCCGGTTTCCTCGACGACACACCCCCGGTCGAGGGTGTCTACGAGGCAACCGAACGGCGGAATCTGATCGTCCTGCCTTTCCTGATCGGCGCGAGCCATCACGCCGCTCGTGACATTCCCCGACGCCTCGGATTGGACCCCGACTCGCGGAACGTCCTGCCGATCTCCGGCCGCGTCGCCAACAGGCTCGTCGTCTGCGACGCCGCACTGGGAACCCACCCGAAAATCGCCGAGATCATCCTCGCACGCGCCCTCGAACGAACCCCGGAGATTCGATCGTGAAACCACCCGCTGGCACAGTGCATCTCGTCGGCGCCGGTCCGGGAGACCCTGAGTTGATCACCGTGCGCGGACTCATGCTCATCAAGCGCGCCGATGTCATCATCTACGATCGCCTGGTCTGCGACGCACTCCTCATCCAGGCGCGGCCGGAAACCGAACTCGTCAACGTCGGCAAGGAGCCCGGCAGGCACTGCCGATCACAAGACGACATCAACGCGATCATCGTTGACCGCGCGCGCCGCGGGCTGACCGTCGTGCGGCTCAAGGGAGGCGATCCATTCGTGTTCGGGCGAGGATTCGAGGAACTCGCCGCCTGCGTCGCCGCGGGCATCGACTGCGACATCGTCCCCGGCGTGTCGTCCGCCATCTCGGCACCCGCGGCCGTCGGCATACCGGTGACTTCCCGCGGCATCAGCCGCGCATTCGTCGTCGTGACCGCACGAACCCGCGCCGGAGAATCGGAACAGCCGCTGGATTATCGCGCCCTCGCTGCGATCGACACCATCGTCATCATGATGGGCCGAGCGAAACTCCGAGAGATCACGCTGGGGCTGATAAACGCCGGGCGTAATCCGGCCGAGCCCGCAGCCTGCATCGAACGCGCCACAACGCCCCAGCAGCGCCTCGTGCGCGCGCCGCTCGACGCAATCGCGGACGCCGTCGAACGCGAAGGGCTTACCGCCCCGGTCGTCACGATTATCGGTGATACCGTAGCCCTCGCCGAAGCAGGCGTGACACTCAGCCGGCTGTCCTCGCAGGACGTCGCGTGACCGATTCGTCGTCCGATATCACCCGCTGCCACAGTGTCGCCGGCCCAATGTCGATATCATGATCGAACTTCGGCAACACCGGGGGTGTGACCATTGATTGTGGCATGCCAGGGGTAGGGCGGGTTCCACCCGCCTTCTTCCTCGGTTGCGGCGGGTAGAACCCGCCCTACGGCATGTCCCTGACCAACGATGCCACAGAGAATGGTCACACCCCAACACCGGCATCGATCGGCGGTTGCCAAGACACGCGCTCCGTGCAACAATTGAATGGGGAGCGGTACCCGAGTCGCAGGGTGCGAACGCAGCGGAAAGCGAAACAGGCAACTACTTGTGAGACTATGATCGTGACACTCATGAAACTTCGATCCTTCGTCATCGTTTTGCCGGCCGCCCTGCTCGCACTCGCGATCGGATGTGCCATACCCGACACCAACGGTACACCTGACTCGGGAGACACAGGCGGAACCGCGGGCATCACCGATTTGGGATCAAATCCCGATCAGGGTGCGGGCGACGGCGGGCAGGATGATCCGGCCTCGGGCGAGCCCGGCGGCGGTCCGAACGACACGGGCGCGAACGGTTCAGGGGACATCACCGATTCGGGATCGAATCCCGACCAGGACCCGGGCGACGGCGTGCCGGATGAACCGGGCTCGGGCGATCCCAACGACGAACCCGGAGGCGATCCGATCGACGCTGAGCCGGGCGGTTCGGGTGGAGACCCGGACCAGGCGCCGCCCGATGTCATCGTCCCGTCAGGTGACCCCATCACCGCTAGCCTCGTCTTTGAAGGACCGCAGGGCACACGCGTCGAGATGAGCCCGCTGCTGTATAACCCGGTTCTGTTCACCACCGAAGCCACGTTCGTGTCGATCATGCCGAGTGCCATCGCGACCGTCGTGTTTCTCTGCGACGACCAGATTACGCTTGGCGAGGTTTTGTTCTTCGACGTAGCGGGCAACGCAACATCCGCGGGCGAGGTAGTCTACGACCGCGGCGCGGGTTATGAGTGCGGGCAGGAAGTCACCATCCAGTTCGCGCTGCCCTCTGACGTCACGCTCACCGTGCCCTAGACCGTGAAACGCCTCCGCCACCAATCCACGCCAGCGGCCAACGGTCGGCAATGGCAACCCCGCAGGACGCGCCGTTTGTTGTGCAGAACGCGTTCGGCGTTATCCTGACGGGCCGGGTCCGCTGCGAGCCGCGTCCGTAGCCGATGGCGATTCACGCAGAATCTTGACGGAAGAGGAAGATATGATGTCGAAATCGGGTCGGAAACACCGAGTCGCCACAGAGGTGACCGAATGGCGCATTCTCACCATGGTTGTCACGGCGATCACCTTCGCCGCCCTCGCGGGCTGCCCCGCAAACACCACGCCGCCAACCAACGACAACACGCCGCCCGTTGACAACGCGAATGACAACGCGCCGGCCGAGGATCCGACCAATGACAACGGCGCCCCCGACGAGGATCCCGGTGACGACGACGGGACACCATCGGATGATCCGCCCGATGGCGCCTCGGCCCGCCTGCCGATCGCCTCGGCGTGCGCGCAGTTCGCAGGCTTCTGCACCAGCTCCTTCCCCGTCAGTCGCCCGGGCGTTGTGTCTCGTGCGGGCCAAACCGCCACGGTGACCACCGATCCCGAAGGTTACATCGTCGAAGGATCCGACGGCGACGGTGTAGAGGTGGTGACGCTACGCGGCGTCAAGAGCCTGCCGGACAACGCGGATCCTCATGTCGCCACGTC
>JAJDDR010000278.1 GCA_029260255.1 Phycisphaerae bacterium | reverse complement strand
CGTCTGCGACCGCGTCGAACAGGCGTTCGTCGAGGACGAGAAGGGGCGTGACCATTGATTGTGGCATGCCAGGGGTAGGGCGGGTTCCACCCGCCTTCTTCCTCGGTTGCGGCGGGTAGAACCCGCCCTACGGCATGTCCCATACCGACGATGCCACAGAGAATGGTCACACCCGACGAGAAGTGAAGACCCGTCCCGGGCTATGCTACGGGCACAATTCGGCTATAGTGACTCGCACTCCTGAGGGGCGGAGTTCATCGTCGCAACGCATTGAGGAACGATCGGATGGCAATCGAAAACACCCGCAACACGAGAGCCTGGGGCAGGAGTCGACCGGGCCTCGCGGTGGCAATCGCCGCTACGATTGTCCCCTTCACAATGCTGATGAACGGCGGCTGCAATCCAAACGCGCTGGATTCGCCGACCGGCGCCGGCGACACTTCACCGGGCGAACAACCCGACGGTGACGCCCCTGCTCCCGGTTCCGACGTCGGAGACGATCCCCCGTCGACCACGCCGACACTGGCATTCGGTGCCATCGGAGATTACGGCGACGATGACGATAACTCCCGCGAAGTGGCGGACCTGGTCAAAGGCGGGTCGCCGGATTTCATCATCACGGTGGGCGATAACGACTACAGCGACGGGGCGTTCCGAGGCACATTCGAGGGGCTGGAACTCGGCGTCGGTCAGTACTTTCACGAGTTCATCGGTGACTACGCGGGCAGTCGTGGACCGGGCTCGCCGGAGAACCGGTTCTTCCCGACGCCCGGCGATCACGACTGGGGCGATACCTGCGACGATCCCCGGGGATTGGACGACTATCTCAGCTACTTCACGCTGCCCGACGAAAACTCCGGCACGGAGCGCTATTACGACTTTCGCCAGGGGTCGGTGCATTTCTTCGCCATCCACAGCATCGAAGGGTGCGAGCCGGACGGCGTGACGGATTCATCCGTGCAAGCGCAGTGGGTGCGGGACACGGCGCTCGCGTCCGACGCCACGTTCAAGGTGGCGTACTTCCACAACCCACCGTACTCATCCGGAGCGCGGCACATTGACGGCGGCGCACACATGCGTTGGCCCTGGAAGGATTGGGGGTTCGACCTGATCATGTCGGGCGACGACCACGTCTACGAACGCATCGTGCGAGATGGTGTGACCTATCTGGTGATTGGATTGGGCGGCTTGGATCTGCACGAATTCGTGGATGACCCAGTGGCTGGCAGCGTGGTGCGGTTCGCCGAGGATCACGGCGCGCTGCGCGCTACGGTTTTCGACGATCGTATGGAATTCAGCTTCATCACGGCCGGCGGAACGAAGGTCGACTCGTTCTCGATCCACCGCGATGGCGATTCCGGTTCGACCGATGGCACGCCGACGGGTGTGCTGGATCCCGGTGTCGCACCGGTCACGGAGGGCGATTGGTACCGCCCCACAGCAGGCACATCGTGGCAGTGGCAGTTGCAGCCCGGTGCCGGCGGCAGCATCAACACCAGCTATGACGTGGAGGTCTACGACATCGACTTGTTCGACGTCGACAAGACCCTCATCGACCAACTGCACGGGGAAGGCCGCAAGGTGGTCTGCTATTTCTCGGCAGGGTCGTTCGAGGATTTCCGACAGGATGCCGGTTCATTCAACACCGCCGACCTGGGCAACACGCTCGACGGGTTCGCCAACGAACGCTGGCTGGACATCCGCTCCAGCGATGTCCACGCGATCATGCTTGACCGGCTGGATCTGGCCGTGCAGAAACAGTGTGATGGCGTCGAATTCGATAACATCGACGGACACGCCAACAACAGCGGTTTCGATCTCGCCGCGAACGATCAGCTCGCCTTCAACCGCTTCTTGGCAAACGAGGGGCGCCGGCGGGGTCTCGCGGTGGCGTTGAAGAATGACCTCGCGCAAATCCCCGATCTCGTCGCGTACTTCGACATGATCGTGAACGAGCAATGTCACGAATTCGGCGAGTGCGCGTTACTTCAGCCGTTCCTGGACGCAGACAAGCCGGTCTTCAACGCGGAGTACGCATCGCGCTTCGTCGAGGATGCGAGCGAGCGGCAAGCCCTGTGCGATGACGCACGCTCTCAGGGTCTTCAAACTCTGGTCCTCCCGCTCGATCTCGATGACTCGTTTCGATTCAGCTGTGATCCATAGCGCAACGAGGAGGTCAGTGAAAAAAGAAGAGGCCGCCCGTTTGGACGGCCTCTCGCATGCTTGTGCAGGCGTTGGGTTGGCTATGCAACCAGGTACTCGGACTCCAGCGCGGAACGAATCTTGGCGAGCGCCTTGTTCTGAATCTGCCGGACGCGCTCCTTGGTCACGCCGATGAGTACGCCAACTTCCTCGAGCGTCTTGGGAGACGGCGATTCGAGGACTCTCGCGCGATCGAGCGCGAAACGCTCCTTGATGACCGTCTGCTCCACTTCGTTCAGGTCGGCGATGTTCTGCACGAGGATGTTCTTGAGCTCCTCGACACAATCAGACTCGACATCGACGCGCTTGCGATCAAGGAAATCGCTCTTTTCCATGATCGGGTCGAACTCGACAGGAAAACGCGACCGGTAGCGGCTGGCCCGCATGGCCACGCGCGAAAAGCTCTTGAGGATCGCCCGGCACGCATACGTGCTGAACTTGTAACCACGACCGCAGTCGAACTTCTCCGCACTTCGCAGCAGCGCGACGTTGCCCTCGCTGATCAACTCGTTGTAGTCGGTCCCACCCAGCCGCGTGCGCTTGGCCATCGCCAGGACGAGCGGGAGGTTGAAGCGGACGATCTCGCTTCGTGCCACCAGGGCTCGATGCCCCCACGCGAGCATCTTGCGCGTCTGGGCGGCGGTGAGCCTCTTGCAGGCAGCAGCATCGAGAATCGACAGGACCTCGCGCCGGGCGTAGTTGAATCGCAGGAAGAGCAGTTGCTCTTGCTCGGTAGTCAACGTCGGCACGCGCGACCCGCGAGATTTCTTGTCCTGAACGACGGGGGTGGGACGCACGAAACGCGCGGCGTTTCTTTCGACGAGCTTCGTCTCAACGCCAAACAACGTCTTATCCGCGCCGCGTTTCGAGAGGCGCGCATCGTCGATGTACTCACTCGGCTCGGAGAGCAAACGGGTCAAAAGGACCTGGTCTTCGGCCGGCAGCGAATCAACAACAGATCCCGCCGGCGGCAAAGCCGTTGGAGGTACCTTTTCGTTTCTCCGCGTGTTTGGTTTCGCTTCCTGCATGGTCATAGCTGTCTACTCCCGTCCGTTCGCTTGACAGGCCGCCTTGCCTTATACGTCCGAAAACGCGTCCCGGTTCACAGGACGCACCGGTCCGGGCCCATGGCGACCACGAGAATCCGCGCGCACACGAATCCCAAGACCCGAGTCAAACACGTCTGACGGAACGATTAGGGGGGAGCCAACCTACGCTATTCAATATAACATACGATTTTCGGGACGCAAACGAATCTACAAATCGTTTCGTCAATTGATCCCGTCGCACGGGACATTATGAAGTGAGACCTGCTTATGCCCATAATTCGACCCCCTATTCGTGCCGGAGGGCCTCGATCGGGTCAAGCCGCGCCGCGGACATGGCGGGGTACATCCCAAAAAACACTCCAACAAGAACCGACAAAGTGAAGCTGACCACCATGGTCCACGGCTCGACGATGGTCTCCCACTGGGCGAACCGGTTGATGAGGTGCGCGGAGATACGCCCGAGGACGATTCCCACGGCGCCTCCGGATGTGCTCAGGACAACGGTCTCGATCAGAAACTGGATCGTGACATCCCGCTGCCGCGCTCCGAGCGCCCGCCGGATTCCGATCTCGCGGGTTCGCTCGGTCACCGTCGCCAGCATGATGTTCATGATCCCGATTCCTCCGACCAGCAGCGAGATCCCGGCGATGAATCCGAGCATGAGCTGCTGATTGGCTTTCTTCTTCTCAGCCAGCTTCAATCGAGCCAGCGGCACCTTTACCTCGTAGTCGGTTTCCTCGTGCCCGTACTCGAATACGCGCTCGATCATCTCGGATACGGGCAGGACGTGTTCGATGTCGTCAATCGTGACGTAGAGCGATGAGTACTGGAGTTTGATCCGCTCGTTGGAACCGCTCGACCGCCGCACCGTGACGTCGCCGTAGAGTTTTTGCGCGGTCGCGAACGGAATGTAGATTTCCCGATTGAGGTTGCGGTCTTCAATGCCGCGAGCCGGCGCGCCCGCCGTGGTCACTTCCGCGAGCACGCCCACGACCTTGTAGGGTATCAACCCGCTTCCGCTTTGCGCGAAAAGCGATGCACCGACCGCCGTCTCGAACCCGAACAACTCCTTTCGAACGTCCGCCCCGATCACACACACCTGCCGGAGATTGTCCATATCGCTCTGCACCAGCACGCGCCCCTGAGCGACGTCGATATTGACCGTCTCGAAGAAATCAGGCGACGTACCAACCGTGCCCCACTCCACCTTCTTGTCGCGATGCTGGACCGCGAACGCCACCGCCTTCAACGGTATCACATGCTTGACATGCGGGATCGTGCGCTCGATCAGCATACGGTCCTGCTCGGTGATTCCGTATTCCAGAATGGGCGTATTCTCCTGTGAGGTTTGTATCGTGCCTTCCGGTTTCATTGAATTGCAGATGACGTTTTGCGTACCGAGCAGCCTGATCATGCGCATCTCGTCCGCCGATGCGCCTTCGCTGATCGAGAGCATGCAGATCACGGCCGCGACGCCGAAGATGATCCCCAACGCGGTCAGCAAGCTCCGGAGCTTGTGCAGCCGAAGGTTGTTGAGTCCCAAGAGAAAGGTCTCTAGCAAAATGTCGATGTTGATTCCGCGCATCGGGATCCACCGTCCAACACATGACCACTTTAGGGCACCTACGATAACACAGTCATCGAACTCGCGGAAATGTCCGTTCTTGTAGCGAGATCGCCAGGCGCACGGCTCGCCCTGAAACGCCGTCCCGAACGGTCAGCGTTCGCGGCGCTGCCGCCACTTGGGCATCTGCTCAATTGACACATCGCGCCACAAGCCCGCAGCCTTCGCTCGAGCGTTGCGCTCGAGCGCGATGAATCGTTCAAGTAGCGGATGCTCGAATCGCGGATCTGCGTAAGCATACCCGCCGAGCAGCAGCGATTCGTTGAACATCGTCCCGGCGGAAGCGTCGTAAACGTATGCAAGCAAACGGCCGTACTTGCCACGCGTGTCGCCTCGAACCAGCTCGACGCGCACGCGTTGATCATGAAGCGTGCTCTTGGCGAATTCCGACGCCTCCTGTCCCCAGTACATCTCCCCGCGCGGCGATCCCGTAACCTCCGGTGTATCCACTCCCCAAAGGCGAATGCGGGTTGTGCTCTTGTCAGCATCGGGCGCATCGATGTCGACGGTGTCGCCATCGACCACCCGGACGACCATAAAGACCTGGTTGTGGTACCTAGAGTAATCATCGCTCGCGGGTACGGAAGGTGTGTCCCGTCGGCCGCGCTCGAGCAATACGACGGCGACCAGCACCGCGAGGATCAGTGTGACGGCCGGGTGTCGTCGATATGCCCGGGGCAGCCGCACCACCGGCGGAAGTTTGCGGCGACGGCGTCGGCGAGCCATAGGTCAGCCTTCCACCCCGTCTCCGTTCGATCCGCCGAGTTGAAACTCCTCGTGCATCGCGGCCAAGGCGCGCGGACCGTCCTCGCGAGAGACGACGCAGCTGATGACAATCTCACTCGTCGAGATGGTGTAAATGTTGATATCAGCTTTGCCGAGGGCGTCAAACATCTTGGCCGCCACCCCCGAGTGCGACCGCATGCCGACCCCAACGGCGCTGACTTTCGACACGCCGTCATGGGATTCCACGCCCTGGTACTCCTGGTCTTTCGCGAGGCGCTCGGCCACCTCCTTCGTGACCGGCGCATCCTCAGCGTTGATCACAAATCCGACGTTGGCCATCCGACCGTTGTCGTAGATGTTCTGGACGATGTCGTCGACGACGATGTTGTGCCCGGCGATCTCTCCGAACAGCTTGGATGCCATGCCCGGACGATTCGGCATGCCGATCAGAAAGACAACGGCGAGGTCTTCGCGCAGCGTGACTCCGCGTATCGCGATCGCCTCCATTCCCTCAGTTTCCGCCATGATCATGGTCCCCGGTACGTCGGTCAGT
>JAJDDR010000277.1 GCA_029260255.1 Phycisphaerae bacterium | reverse complement strand
CGCTCCCCTGCGGGTCGCCGCTAAACGGTTGCCGCTAGACGGTCGCTGAACGGTCGCATGTGCGTGAAACGAAGAAGCGATGATTTCGAGCATCACCAAAGACCACCAGCGCTTTCGGCAGATCGTCAAGGGCAAGATCCGCGAGGACCTGCGCAGGTTCCTGACCCGCGGCGAACTGATGGGTCGCGAGGGCAAGCGCACCATCAGCATTCCCGTCCGTGGCATCGACTCGCCGAGGTTTCGCTATGGCGACAACAGCGACTCGGGCGTCGGCAGCGGGGAAGCGGGCGCGGGCGATCAGGCCGACACCGAAGGTGACGGTCTCGGACCGGGCGGAACGCAGGAAGGCAAGCACATCCTCGAGGTCGAGGTCAGTCTCGACGAGTTGGCGGACATTCTCGGAGAGGAATTGCAGCTTCCCCGAATCGAGCCGAAGGGGCACAAGCAGATCACGAGCGAGAAGGACCGCTACAGTGGCGTTCGCCCGGTGGGTCCCGAGTCGCTGCGACACTTCCGCCGCACGTACCGCAAGGCGCTCCGCCGGCAGATCATGACCGGCACGTACAATCCCGAAAACCCGAGAATCATCTTCGAGCGCAGCGACAAGGTCTACCGCAGTTGGAAGACGGTCATGAGCCCGCAATCCAACGCGGTCATCGTCTACATGATGGACGTCTCGGGAACGATGGGCGACGAACAGAAGGAACTCGTCCGCCTGGAGGCATTCTGGATCGACGCATGGCTGCGTCGCAACTACCGCGGCATCGAGAGCCGATACATCGTGCATGACGTGCGCGCCGGAGAGGTCGACCGCGATACCTTCTACCGCATTCGCGAGGACGGCGGAACGCGAATCAGCAGCGCCTTTCGCACCGCCCGAGCCCTCATCGAGGACCAATACGTGCCCGACGAGTGGAACATCTACCTGTTTCACTTCTCCGACGGCGACAACAGCAGCGAGTCCGACAGCCGCGAGTGTTGCTCGATGCTGCGTGAACACCTGCTGCCGATGTGCAACATGTTCGGCTACTGCCAGGTGGCCAGCGCCTACGGCAGCGGAAACTTCGTCAATGTGCTGCACGAGCACCTGGCCGAGGAGGAGAAGCTGATCACCAGCCGGGTCAACAACAAGGACGATATTTACGACAGTATCAAGGCCTTCTTCGCAGCGGGAAGATAAACCGAAAACTGAAGACTGACAACTGACAACTAACAACTGACAACTAACAACGATGCGAACATCGACTCCGACAAACGTATTGCCCCGCGAGTTGGCCGAATGGGCCGAGATCATCGCCCAACACGCCCGCGATGAAGGGCTGGACTTCTACGAGACCGTTTTCGAGATGCTCGACGCGGACCAGATCAGCCGCGTCGCAGCGTACGGCGGCTTCCCGCAGCGCTACCCGCACTGGCGGTTCGGGATGGAATACGAGCACCTGCAACGCTCGCACAAGTACGGGCTGAGCAAGATCTACGAGATGGTCATCAACAACGACCCATGCTATGCCTACCTGCTGAATGACAACAAGGTCGTCGATCAGAAGACGGTGATGGCCCACGTCTACGGGCACTGCGATTTCTTCAAGAACAACATATGGTTCTCGCAGACGAACCGGCGCATGATGGACGAGATGGCCAACCACGCTACGCGCGTTCGGCGGTACATCGATCGACACGGTCTGGATCGCGTGGAGAAATTCATCGACGTCTGCAACGCGATCGACAACCTGATCGACCCCCATTCGGTCTTCATGCGGCGGCGGCTCAGACGCGGCGCCACGGCTGATCCCGAGGTAGACGACGCGATTCGCTATCCGGCCAAGCCATACATGGATCGATACATCAATCCGCCCAAGGCGATGGGCGCACAAGGCAAGAAGGAGGGCGAAACGCAGGCTGCCGGGGTGGCACTGCCCGCGCAGCCCATGCGCGACGTGTTGCTCTTCCTGCTCGAACACGCACCTCTGGAAGACTGGCAATCCGACATCCTCTCCATGATTCGGGAGGAGGCCTACTACTTCGCCCCGCAGGGTCAGACCAAGATCATGAACGAGGGGTGGGCCGTCTACTGGCACTCCACCATCATGACCAACTACTGTGTGCGTGACGACGAGCTGATCACTTATTGCGACCATCACTCCGGCACGCTGGCCACGTCCCCGGGACGCCTCAACCCTTACAAGCTCGGCGTCGAGTTGTTCCGGGACATCGAGCGCCGCTGGAACAGGGGACGGCACGGCATCGAGTACGACCGGTGCACCGACATCGAGAAACGCCGCGCGTGGCAGACCAGGACACCGCCGGAAGGACGAACGATCGGGCCGGGCTCCATCGGGCGCGAGAAGATCTTCGAGGCCCGTCGCATTTACAACGACGTTACGTTCATCGACGCCTTCTTGACGCCTGAGTTCGTCGACGAACAGAGGATGTACCACTACCGCTACGACCCATCCACCGGGCGGATGGTCGTGGTCAACCGCGATTTCGAGAAGATCAAGGCGCAGCTCCTGTTCCAACTCGCCAATCACGGGCAACCCTACATCTACGTAGTGGACAGCAACTACCGCAACCGCGGCGAACTGTACCTCGCTCACAAGCACGACGGCGTGGACATGGACATCAAGTACGCCGTGGAAACGCTCAAGTGCGTTCAGACGATCTGGGGGCGCCCGGTCCATATCCACATGGTCATCGATGACGACCCGATGCTGTTCAGCTTCGACGGCGAGCAGTCGTCGCAACAGCGCGTGGACGAGTCCGTCGGTCCGCCGAGGCTGACCGTCTGACGACGGCGTTCAATGACCGGATTCCTGAAAGCGTTTGAGAGTCGCTTCCAGCGTAGCGCGGGCGTACTCGTTGTCGCACTTGGCGACCGCTCTCTTTTGGATTTCGACGGCCTCAAGCACCGCGCCGGTTTCGAACTTGGCCAGCGCCAGTGTGTCCAGCGGTGACCAGGCGTCACCACCCGGGCTCTTGGCCATCGTCTCCGCGGCAGCGAGAGCGAGTTGATTGAACTTGCCTTTTGTAGCCTCGTCCGTGAGGAGACTCCACGCGAAACCGCTCAGGAAATCGACGTCGGACTCGGCGCTTCGTATGAGGCGGCGACCCGTCGCCGTTGCGGACTTGTGGTCGTTCCTGCTGGTGTGCTCGATATGGAACTTCATCAGTAGGTGCATCGGCTCACCGGGTTCGGCCGCGACGGCAAGGTCGATCGCCCGAAGCGCCAGGTCGCCGCAGCGCGTATGATACCCGGGGGTAGCGAGGATCACCGCGAATCGACTCAGCGAGGCGGGATCACCCTTGAGCAGCTCGATGGTCTCCTCAGCAAGTGCCAGGTACTTGGCATCATCTCCCCGTGCGGCCAAGCCGCGAAAGCGGGCGATGCGAATCTCGCCGTTCTTCGGCGACCGCGCCGCGGCGCGGTCGAGCGCCTCCATGGCAATCGCGTTGTAGCCGTATTCGTCCTCGTCGGTGATGAGGTGCGACGCAATCTCGGCGGTCTTTGCCGGGTCGCCGGCCGCGAGGGCCAGCGCCTTGCGAGCGCATTCCTTCGCTTCGTCGTGGTTGCCGATGTACTCCGCCCAGATCATGAACTTCTGCATCCAGCGATCGACGCTGCCCGGTCTCAGCGCGATCGCTTCGTCCATTGCTGCGAGTGCCTCCTTCCACTCGCCGAACATCGCGGCAGCTTCCGCGCGCTTGTCGATTCGGGCGATTCGCTTGGCCAGCGCGAGGTCGTACTTCCCGGCCACCAACTCGGCCAGAACCGCGTCCAGCGCGCCGTCGGGAAAACCGATCCAGGCAATGAGACCTTCCTGGTTGATCACGAAGGCTGTTGGTATGCCGTCGATACCCGCGGCCATCATGTATGCTCGGGAGGCCTTTCCGTCGTTGTCGAAGGCGACGGTGTAGTTCATCGCGTCTCCGCGTTGCTTGACGAACGCCGTGACCATCTCAAGGGTGTTGTCTTCGCGGGGCTCGGTGATGCCGACGATCCGGACGTTCTTGTCGGCGTACTCGTGCTGGAGTTTCGTCAGGTGTGGAATGCTGGCGATGCACGGCGGGCACCATGTCGCCCAGAACTCGACCACCGTGATCCCCTTGCCTCGGGCGGCCGCAAGGTCAATCGGCGACCCCTTGATCCACTTCGAGACGGTCAATGCAGGGGCGGGCGAGCCTATTTCCAGCGTCTGCCCGGTGGCCAACACGTTCGTCAGGATCGTTGTGGCTGCGAGAACCACCCAGAGCCTCAAAGATCTCATCGGAACGCTCCTCCGGCATTGCGGTTGGATAGGCCGCTCGACCTGTTTCGACGCGGCGGGATGTGGCATCTTACACGGGATGCCCGCGAATGTTCAACACGCGTCGTCCACGCGGATATTCCCGAGATCGGTGCGGGCACGTGGGGCATCCACAAGTGCTCACAGCGCGCACGGCGGGAGATGAAGCATCACTGCATCCGGGCGGGGCGGATGTGATCGATGGTCGCCTAACTAACTAAAAGTTGCTCCAGCGGACCGCGCGAATCGCAATGGTGATGCGCCAGTGCCACAGACCGCTGGCGACGGCGATGCCCGCGACGAAGACGGCCGACTCCGCGGACGTGTGGAAAACGCGTCGGCAGAAATCCGCGCCGATCAACTCGGTGATCCAGGCGCCGCAGCCGGCAAAACTGGCCAGAAGCATGGCCGCCGCAACGGCGATCAGCGAGAGGTAGGCGGCCTCGTAGGAGACGATCTTGCGCGTGAGATAGAGCCGAAGCGTCGAGCCGCGCGCCGCCCACCAGAAGATGACCAGCGTGGCGTTCGCGTGCAGCACGAACCACGCCAGTAGCGGCCAGCCGAGGAACGCGACGATTGCCGCGGCGATGCACACGGCATGTTCGTGCTTCCCGAGTTCGTGGTTCGCGAGATAGAAACAAGGCGCCGCGCAGCATGCAATGAGAACGTAGTGTCGGCGGGCGAATAGGCGCGCGTCGGCGTCGGGCGTTCGCACACGGAGCGTGCTGTAGAACCGGTCCGCGTGCAGCAAGACGCCGATCGACGTCTTCCACCAGGAGACGAAGCCGCGCCCGTTCTCCCACCGGCACCCGGGTCGCTTGCCACCTGGGGTGAGCGATTCGGCGAGCGCGAAGTCGCACTCGGGGCAGCGCCCGCGTTCGGGAAGATGCGTCAGATCATATCCGCAGCCTTCGCAGCGCGGCGGCTGCTCGTGCTCGGGGACCGGAGCGCGGATCGACCGCACCGCTCTGACGATCCACCATACGACGATCCAAAGCACACCCGGGGCGACCCCGGCGACGACGGCCACCGGCAGCATCGCGGTGTTGGCTCCGGGAAGGGGAGACGACAAGAGCAAGCGGTGTAGCGTCACGCCATAGGCGACTCCGTAACCGGCCGTCAGGAGAATGACCAGCCCAGCGGCGCCGGAGGCGGCACGAAGCGTTCGCCCGTACGTCAACCACAGCCGTCCACCCATGTGGGAGTAGGGAAACAGCAGCCAAGCAACACACACGGTTGCCCCGACGGCGAGCGCTGCCGCGATCAGGAAGGTCTGCTCCGCGGTCCCGAAACCGGCGTCACGACGCCAGATCGCCCATACCTCACCCATCGTGAAAATGCGGAAGTCAGGCTTCTCGAAAAACACGAGCTCGACCGTCTCGAACCACATCCGAAGCACAACGACGGTGACGGCGAACAGAACGGTATGCAGGACACACGACAGGGCGACGGACCACATCGACCCGGCGAGCAGAATCCGCGCGGCGAGACCGGGCCGCGCGACGCCTCGCCATGGCGCCGCGCACACGTGGAACCACGACGGCGCGGGCTCATCCGGCAATTCGCGTTCGGACTGGTGCATGTTCATGGCGAATCGCGACGGCGCGGCGGGCTAGTCGGCCGACCCGCCAATCCCGATCTTGAATGCGGAACTCACGGCAAGGAACGCCCAGAGCAGATCGATCGGCGAGAACATCATCTCGACAAACCCGGAGAAGAACCCTGCGGCATCGAATCCCATGTCGGCCGGCGCGTCCGGTTCCGAGTCCCGGAACTTCTGCCAGGCGTCGCGCGCTTCGTCGTCGCTGTACCGCGCCACGAGCACGTCCGCGCGATCGTACGCGGCCTCCCACGCCGCTTGTGCTTGCTCGTCGGAAGAAAACTCCTGTTCGCCGAGTTCCTCGGCGGCCATCATGCTCTTGACATACTCTCTCTGCAAATCGATGTCCGACGTATTGCCGGTCAGCAGAGCGTGCATCACGAAGGCAAAAATGAGAACCTTCGCTGCCACGACACCGGTGAGCGCGAACCCGGCCGCGATAATCCCGGCGTTGGTGTTGGCTTCCCCATACCCCTTGAGCATGCCGAACCCGGCCAGGGCACCGACTCCCCAGGCGATCCAACCGATCGAGTAGCCGGTCGCCATCGTGAAAGAGAACCAGATGAGCGCGCCGACGAGCGCGCCCGCTCCGCTGAGCAGGCAGCCGAAGAGAAACGTCCCCGCCCGCGCCGCCAACTTACTCACGACGGCCGCGCCGGCACTGGCTCCTCTGTGCGCGTTGTCGTGTCGGGTATCGAAACCGCACTGAACACAGAGCACGGCGGATGCGGGCATCACCGCGTTGCACTTGGGGCACGCCGTCTGCGTCGGCACGGCGGCCTGCGGTGCCGCCGGAGCCGAGTGGGCCTGCCCGGCGAGCTCGCTCAACAGCGATTGGGAATCATCGTTATCGGCGGTATCGGGCTCGGGCGACGGGACGACAAAAACATGCGCGCACTCGGGGCACTTGGCGCGTCTGCCGGCCGTGGAGCCGGGCATCTTGAGCTTCTTGCCGCACTTGCAGCGAATGGTGATCGGAGCAGTACCTGCGTCTGCCACGTCTTCTCCTCTCTTGCACTCTGGGCGGCCGACCCGAAGTGACCGCGCGGTCGGCCTCTGTCACGACGGCATTCTACGCGCATTGACGTGTACGCGCCAAGGCGCGCCGGAGTGATACCGAGAGTCCTTCACCGGCCGAATCGCGGAGATCTTGAACTGACGCCAGTAGCTTTCGTACAATGGCGGCTGAGAATAAGCAGGAGGCGGCGACATTGTTCATGTACTTGCAATCTCTGATCATCGCGCTAACGGCGGCATCGACCGCCATCGTGCCGAGTACGTCGGACCACGTATCGAGTGACGGCGCGGTGGCGCCGGTGGTGACCGTCTGGCCCGAGGCGCGCAGGGTGGTGCGCGACAACCGCAGCCCGGAACTCGGCGGCGGCGCGCAGCCGTTCACGGTCTTTCTGTCCACGAACGGCGAGCCGGACGGCGACATGCCGCGCGACGTCGCATTCACGCCGGACGGAACCACGGTCGTTATCGTCAACCGTGATACAGACAACCTCGCACTGTTCGATGTGGCGACCCGCACCGTCTCGGCGATGGTGTCCATCGGGGACTTTCCGGTGGATGTCGCCGTCACGCCCGACGGACGGTACGCCATGACGCCAAACGTATTTGACAACACGGTGTCGGTGGTTGACATCGCTGCCGAACGCGTGGCGGCGCACGTGCCCGTGACGGGCGACCAGCCGTACCGCGTGGCCGTAACGGCCGACGGCAGCCGCGCGATCGTCGGCGTCATCAACGACGGCGTGACATCGTCGATCTCGGTGATCGACCTCGACGCGCTCGAAGAAGTGTCCACGTTTCCGACAACGTCGCAGGGTGTGCTGGGGTTCTTCTTCTCGCCGGAGTCGGGCATTTCGGGGAGTCTCTTCACGCAGTTCGCGCTGGCGGCGGACGACACGGTTGTTGTTCTTCCCGACCGAGGAGGCGGCCGAGTGATGCTCTACGATCTCGCCGACGGAACCGAACTCGCGAGCCTATCGACCGCGCCGTTGCCGACGGCCGTCGATGTCAGCGCCGACGGCGACGTGGCGGTCGTCAGCCATGAGGGGACGGAACGCACCATCACGGAGATCAACGTCATCACGCGTCAGGTCACCGGCAGCTTCGCCACGCCCGACAACCTGATGGCCCAGGTCATTCGGATCACGCCTGACGAGAGTCACGCGATCGCGGCGATCTCCAACAACGTCATCTTCGTGAATCTGGCGACGGGCGTGACGACCGCGACGCTCAGCACGGGAAGCGTGGGCGACATCGAGTTGTCCTTCGACGGGCAGTTCGCGTTCGTGTCGAATTTCAACGCCCGCGTGATCAGGATCGCGACGCAGCAGATCGTGCGGACTATTCCGTTCGCTGCGTGTGTCGACGCCGCAACGAGCCCGGTCGAACATCGCGCGGTCGCGCTCAACAACCGGTTTCAGGAGGACATCCAGCTCTACAACATCGACGGGTCCGGCGGTTTCTTCGAGGGCAGAGCGCTGACCGGCACGCCCCCCGAGGGCGATGCGACGCGCGTCCTGGCGATCTCACCGGACGGACTGACCGCGGTCGCGGCCAACAACACTTCGCGCAACGTGTCCATCATCGACGTCGCCGACGGGACCGTACGCGCCTACGTGGACACGGGCGACAGACCGCTCGACGTGGCCATCACGCCGGATGGCGCGTACGCCGTCGTGACCAACGGGGACGCCAACTCCGTCTCGGTCATCGACCTGTCGACCGACATCGAGGTGGCCAGCCTCATCGTGAACACCCGGCCGGCGAGGGTGCGTATCGCGCCCGACGGTTTGACGGCCTACGTGCTGAGCGTGGCAGCGAGCGACCGGATTCACTTCATCGAGCTGGACGGGGCGGCCAGCGCGGTGACCGGCGCGGTAGTCACTGGTCAGACAGGATCGGCCCAGGGGTACCCGTTCACGGAGGTGAGCGGCATCGCGTTGAGCCCCGACGGATCCGTGCTGGGGGTGTGCGAGAGTTTCGACGATCGGCTTCTGTTGATCGACACGGCGACGCGGAGCGTCCTGACGCGCGTTCCGGTGGGCGACTTTCCCATTCGCGCCGTGTTCTCACCGACCGGATCGAAGGCGTACGTCGCGAATGCGTTCGGCGACAGCGTTTCGGTGGTGAACGTCAATGGCGCGCTGTCGAACCTCGAAGCAACGGTCCCGGGCATCGACATGCCGCTGACCATGGACGTCGACCCGACCGGGTCGTTTGTGTACGTCGGCGCCGCTGGAGCCAATTCGTCGCCGCTCCGTGTTCTCAGTGCGTCGACCAACGCCTTCGTTCAGTCGCTCTTGCTGTCGGGCGTGCGCCCTCGCGCTACGCACCTGTCGGCGAGCGACTCCGTTCTCTATCTCGCCGGCAGCAGCGGGTCGGGCAGCGCGTTGATTCGTGTGAATGCGGCGGGCGGATCGTCCTCCGTCATCGACACCGCTCCGCTGACCAGCGCGCCGTCCGACATGGTGTTCAGCGCGTCGCGGCAGGTAGCGGTGACCGCGGAGCCGATCCCGGACGGCGTCGAATTCGTGAGTTTCGGCTCGCCCGGTGACGGTGACGGTGACGGCGACATCGATCTGTTCGATTTCGCCGCGTATCTGGAATGCGTTACGGGCCCGGTAGCACAGGGCATGCCGCCGGCGTGCGCGGTGTTCGATTTCGACGATGATGACGACATCGACTTTGCGGACCTGGCCGGATTCCAGATCACCATCGGGTAAATGGGGACATTCTCAATAGTGTTCGGCACTCAGATTGCGTGTTGCGATGGATGTTGCGGATGAGGGGACGCGGCTGCGTTTTGCAGGAGCCGTCCGGGGGCGGTCGGGACGCGGGCCGGCAATAATCAGCGCATGCAGAACGGCCGACTCCGTGCGGGCGCGGCGGAGCGGCCAGTCTTGCGGCGGCAGTTTTTCGATGTGGGCGAGCAACTCCTCTTCGTCCGCCAAGCCGCTCATGTAGAAGCAGAGCATTTCGTACGTGCGAAGGGTTGAGGACCGGTAGTTCATCGACCAACGCTCCGATGATGCCGCGAAGCAGGTCGGCGTCGAACACGCGTGCCGCTTCGGAAAGCGAGCCGAGCGAGGCCCTCGAGCAGCCGAGTTTCTTCTGAACCGTTTTGAGTTCGCTGGTTTGTTGGATTCCGCGCGGGCTCGTGACGATCGGGTTGAAAAAGTACAACAGGATGAGCGCCGCGTACTGGTCGTAGTGCAATTCGCGGTTGCCTGCGCGATCCCGCTCACACGCCGTATCGTGCAGTCGCTCCAGGATAGAGTTGAGCAACTTGAAGTGCTAGAAGCCCTTCAAGTCAGGTTCCTCGATCTTCTTCTTGCGCCTTGCCGCCATGTCCCCTTTTCCTCTTCATTCCGCGATCGCGCCTCAGTCGGTTCGTCCGCCGTCCCGGAGGCTTCGGGGCAAACCGGGAATACCGTCCGACCCCGCCGGGATGGTGATGGTTGATCCGCTGGTGTCCTCGAGCGGCTCGACTCTGCCGCCGAGATGCTTGGCGAGGAACGCCTCGGCCACTCCGTTGAAGGCCAGCTTGTTCTCCGGTCGCGCGAAACCGTGTCCCTCGTCGGGGAACAGCACGTAGGTCACGGGAATGTCCTTGGCCTGCATCGCTGTGACGATCTGGTCGGACTCCGCCTGCTTGACGCGCGGGTCGTTGGCGCCTTGCCCGATGAGCAGCGGCTTGCGAATGCGATCGGCACGGGTGAGCGGGGAGCGCGCCATCAGGTGCGCGCGACCTTCCGGTGTGCGGGGGTCTCCGACGCGCGCGGCGAAGAGATCGAGCATCGGCTCCCAGTATGGGGGGATGGCCTCGATCAACGTGACGAGGTTCGACGGTCCGACGATGTCCACTCCGCAGGTGAATACGTCGGGCGTGAAGGCGAGCCCCACCAGCGTCGCGTATCCGCCGTAACTGCCGCCCATGATGGCGACGCGATCTGAGTCCGCGACGCCGTTCTTCTTCGCCCAGGCAACGACGTCCAGGAGATCGTCGTGCATCTTGCCGGCCCATTCGGAGTTGCCCGCGTTGACAAACTCCTTGCCGAATCCGGTCGAGCCGCGGTAGTTGACACTGATCACGGCGTAGCCGCGGTTGGCGAGCCATTGATGGTACGGGTGGTATCCCCAGTGATCCCGCGCCCACGGGCCGCCGTGAACGAACAGAACCATCGGCTGCGGTTCGTCGGGGCGTCCGTCACCGTCGGGATCGCTCCATGCCGGAAGCGTGCAATAGCACACGATGTTCAAACCGTCGCGCGACTTGATCACCTGGGGATGCATCTTGGCGAGCTTGACGTGTTCGAGCTGCTCCCGATTGGTGAACAGAAACCTGGCCGCCTTCGTCGTACGATCATACAGGTAGTACCGGACCGGACCGGTGTCCATGGCGTAGGCGACGATCCAGGTCCTGTCGTCATCGGTCCTGCTGTTGATGTTGAAGTCACCGTCGGCGACGGCGCGCAGGACCTGCATGTCATCGGCGATCGATCTGTCCAGCACCTGCCAGCGCCGCCGCGTATAGGTCGATTGAACAGCCTGGACGATGTTCTTCGTGGGATGGGCGATGACGCCGGCGATGTCGGCCTTCGGGTCGGCGGCGAGGACTTTCGATTCGCCCGATTCGATGTTCAGCAAAGTCAGGGCGGCGGTGTTACGCCCGCGGCTGTCGAGCATGTAGAGGTTCTTGCGGGATTCGTCGAGTCCGATCGGGCTGGTGGTAAGCGAATCCGCGTGCGGCACGGTTGCGAAGAGACTCCAACTGTCCGCTCCGGTTGCTCGGTGGATCTCGCTTCCGCCGTCTTTGGTGAACTTCACCGCGAAGTACACCTTCATGTCGTCATCGGTGAGGTACTCAACGAATCCGTCGTTCTGTTGGACCAGCTTGCTGTGTCCGGTGACGACGTTGACGCGATGGATGTCGTGTAGGCGCGGGTCGCGGTTGTTGACGGCGACGAGGACCTCGTCGGGGTGCTTTCCGCTGACCTGCTGGATGCGGGCCTGCACACCGTCGTAGGGTGTCAGGTCGCGTGTCTTCTTGGATCGGAGGTCCACGACGTACAAGTGCCAGTTCTCGTCACCGCCTTTGTCCTGGATGTAGAGAATGTGTTCGTTGGTGTGCGCCCAGAAGTGCGTGCGTATTCCGCGGTAGTCGTCGTGCGTCACCGGCTCGGCCTTCGATGGGTCGTCGGTGCGTCCCACCCAGACGTTGAGGACGCCGTTGACCGATCGGAGGAAGCTGAGGTGCTTGCCGTCCGGACTGAGTTGTACGTCCGCGCGATCCGGGTTGCCGAACAGGACATCCCGGTGAATCAGTTTGTCCGGCGTCGCCGCCGCGGCGATCCGTGCCGAGCCGGTCATTCCGGCAAGCAACGCGACGCCCATCAACCATCCGGTCCACGCTTTCATGATTATCTTCTCTCTTCGAGTTATGTGCGATCGAACACTCACGTGCCTGTATCCTACCTGCCGGCGCGCGGGGTGTCGGCGTTGGTTACCGTTTCCGACAATCTTCTCGACACCGGGCGATCAGGTGGCACGCTCGCCACCGACAGGCCGTTGAGCTAGTGTGGTGTCTGAGGGATAATGACGCTCTCCTGAACCGAGCCGCGACCGTCGGGGAGCGGTGGTGGGCGTGTCCCCTCCCTCACGGTCGGGGATCGGAAAAACGCGATCTGGCTGAGACAGTACGCTAGAATCCGACGTCAGCAAGTCCCACGGAGCAACTCATGTACTCAACGAAATCCGCAGTGGTGATCGCGGCGATGATCGGCATGTTGTCGCTGTCTTGTGCTACGCCCGATCGCGATTCATGTCCGAACGCCCGTCGCGGCACGGGCGAATCGGGCGTGGAGACGGTGTCGTTGCTTGGAAAGCCGCTACGGTCGGGACCTCCCGGCGCGGACCTGGCGAAACTCGAAGCGCAACTCGCCGCGGCGCGGGCGCAGCTTGCGGAAACGCCGGACGCCGCTGCGCGCATCATTTGGGTTGGGCGACGACTCGGGTATCTGTGGCGGATGAACGAAGCAGTCGATGTGTATACCGAAGCCATCCCATCGCATCCGAAAGACGCGCGGCTCTTGCGTCATCGAGGGCACCGGTACATCAGCCTCCGCCGGTTTGATGACGCGATAGCGGATCTGGAGCGCGCCGCGCGGCTCATCGCGGGGCAGCCGGACGAAATCGAGCCGGACGGCATGCCCAACGCCCGCAACATTCCGCTGACTACGACGGCGTTCAACGTGTGGTATCACCTCGGGCTGGCACGGTATCTCAAGGGAGACTTCGCGGGCGCATTGGCCGCGTACCGGGAGACGATGAAGTTCGCGAGGCGCTACGATGACAACGTCGTTGCCACGACGGACTGGATGTACATGACACTCATGCGACTCGGTCGCGAGCGCGAGGCATCCGCACTGTTGGACCACATCAAGCCGGACATGGACATCATCGAGAACCGCGCCTACCACCGACGTCTGTTGATGTACAAGGGGCTGCTGTCACCGGAAGAGCTTCTCGATATCGAGCGCGCGACGAACCTGGACATTGCAACTCTCGGCTACGGGCTGGGGACGTGGTATCTGATCAACGGCGATCACGAGCGGGCGAAGGACGCGTGGGCGCGCGTCGTAGATGGACCGTACTGGCCTGCGTTCGGTTTCGTTGCGGCGGAGGTGCAGCTCGCCCGCGCGCAGTCCTCGCGTTGAACTCGCGAGTGGTCCGCTGGCACGCGGATTCTTGAATTGACACCACGCATCGCTTCGACGTAAAATCCGCTGTCTCGATTGTCGGTCGCAGTGTGGTATACTGTTGACCGCGTGGGCCACCGATCGGGGCGTGCTCAACACGGGGCTGGAAGCGGTGTATGTGGATCTCGGTTTTGATGCTGGCGTTGTTCAGGTTCCGAGTGTTGACCGCCGTCCGCCGTTCGAGCGAAACATCGGCGGTACGGCGGACAACGTCGGCGGAACGATCGCGGTGCGTATCGCAAGCTGGCGCGTCGGGCCGGACATGCTCGCGCAGACGTCGCCCTACCGGGGTTGCAGAGCTATCAGTCGCATGTGGCGGTCAGTGGGGGTCGTCGCGGATCGCTACGACTGGTGGACATTTCGATTGAACCGCGTGCGGACTACGTCTTTGCCGGACGCGCCGGCGCGTTTGATGCGTTCAATGTTGATGCCGGGCGGGTGCGTAGTTGTGTCCGCCGTGATGAAGGAGGGAACATGAAGCTGGGACGACTCCGCACGAAATCGTTTCTCATGGCGCTGGCGGTTCTGTCCGCAGGGCATGCTGACGGTCACCCGGGTCTGCACCATGAAATCGAGGCCGTCACCGAGAAGCTGGCGCTCGCTCCGGACAGCGCCGCCTTGCTCACCGAGCGCGGTCGGCTCTATCGGCTTGACGACACCCCGGCCGCATCACTCGTCGATCTCGAACGCGCTGAGGCGCTCTCGCCGGACGACAAACAGATCGCGTTTGAACTCGGTCTCACGCTGGCCTCGTTGGGGAGAGACGGCGAAGCGGAAGGGCAACTGACGCGATACATTGATCGGCGTGGTGACGCACCCGCAGCCTACGCCGAGCGTGCTGGCATCCGGGCGCGAGGTGGTCGGATCGAGTCGGCCATCGACGACTTCGACGTCGCGATCCGCGGCACGGGCAATGTCGATCAATACCTCGCGCGCGGTCGGCTTCAGGAGTCCCTCGGGCGGTACGATGACGCCGCCGCCGGCTACTACGCGGGACTGGATCGTACCGGAGGTGCCGTTCCGATCCGACTCGCGTTGATCCGGGTGGAGGTCGTGCGGGCGCGATATGATGCCGCGCTCGCCTTGATCGACACGGTCATGCCGAACGCCCGCGTCAAGACGCGGTGGTTACTCCGCCGAGCGAACGTGTTGGATGCCGCCGGCAGAGCGGACCATGCGCGTGATCAACGCCGGCGCGCCCTTGCCGAGGCCGACCGAGTTCTCTCGCGGCGCGCCACCGCGATCAATCTCGTGGCGCGTGCGCGTGTTTTCCTAGCGATGAATCGACCGGGCGATGCAGGCGACGACCTGCAGGCCGCCCTGCGGAAATCTCCTCGTTTCGACGCCGCGAGAGCGCTGTTGAGCGAACTGGAGCAAGGGGATTCAACGGGACGGGGAGGCGACCGATGACACGCGGCTCCTTGTGCCTTGCGGTGGCGGTCACGGTCGGCTTGGGATCGATGGTCAACGCGGCCACTCTTACCTTTCGGCAAGGCGCGAACGGCTACGCCGGCACGGTCGACACCTTTTTGAAGGAGAGCACTCCCGGTACTTCTCAAAGCACGCTGGCCGTCGTCGAGTGGGATGCCGATGATCCGCCGGGCACGGGGTTGGCGAACTACGGGCTCATTCGTTTCGACGGCATCTTCGGCGCGGGGTTCGATCAAATCCCCGCGGGTTCGCAGATCACGTCCGCAACGCTCACCTATACCATCGTAAACGGCGGGCACCCCGCGGACCTTCACGAGGTGTCGGTGGATTGGGATGCATCGACGACGTACAACACCTTTGGCGCAAGCCCCGGCGTGCAGTCCAGCGACTATGGTCTGGCGTCGGCGCCGGCACCGGGAAGCATCGCGACGCACACCGTGGACGTCACCGGGAGCATCGCGGTCTGGGTCAACGACCCGGCGGGCAACAGGGGTTGGATCGCCCTGCCCACGGGCGTCGACGGCGTGGAGTTCCGTTCGAGTGAGTACGCCGTCAATCCGGCGTTGCGCCCGCTGCTGACCGCAGTCATCAACGAGGGGCAGCCGCAACCGACGCTCGTTCGCCGGCCCTATCTGCAACGGGGCACGCCGACTGCGATGACCGTTGTCTGGCGCACTGATTTCGCGTCGACGAGCCGGGTTCGCTATGGGCTCGATCCGTTGACCCTGACGCAAGAGATCTCCGACGCGAGCCTTGTCGTCGACCACGTCGTCACCCTCAGCGGGCTCACAGCGAACACGCGCTACTACTACGACGTGGGTACGACCGATGCACCGCTTGCAGGTGGCGACGCCGATCATTATTTCACCACACCGCCGGAGCCCGGCACGCGGGTTCCGTTCACTGCGTGGGTTGTCGGCGATTCCGGAACCGGCGACGTCAACCAGGCGAACGTACGCAACGCCATGCTCTCGGTAACCGGTTCCACCCCGCCGAACATCTTCGTCCACGTCGGTGACATGGCCTACAATGCGGGCACGGACGGCGAGTTTACCGACAACTTCTTCGCTCCCTACGAGGGTATTCTGAGCCACACTGTTTGCTGGCCTTCATTGGGCAACCACGAAGGTGCGTCGTCGGACTCCGGGACGCAGGCCGGGCCATACTACGAGAGCTACGTTTTGCCGACGGCCGCTCAAGCTGGTGGTCTGCCGTCCGGAACAGAGGCGTATTATTCATTCGATCATGCGCACGTCCACTTCGTCTGCCTGGACTCGCACGACACCAGTCGCACGCCGGGCTCCGCGATGCTCATCTGGCTGGCGGAGGATATCGCCGCCACCGACCAGGAATGGCTCATTGCATTCTGGCACCACCCTCCGTACACCAAGGGCACACACAACTCGGACAACATCGCCGACTCGGGCGGGCGCATGCGCGACATGCGCCAGAACGTCCTTCCCATCCTCGAAGCCGGCGGAGTCGACGTCGTGCTGGGCGGGCACTCGCACATTTACGAGCGATCGTTCCTCGTCGATGGCGCGTACGACACGCCGACGACGGCGCCCGGGCACATTCTTGATGGCGGCGACGGCATGCCCGCGGGCGGGGGTGCGTACACCAAGTCGGCCGGTCTCGATGCCAATCAGGGTTCGGTCTACATCGTGGCCGGTCACGGTGGCGCGGGTGTCGGCGGCGCGGGCAACCACCCGCTCATGTATTTCAGCGAAACCGCGAACGGGTCCTGTCTTCTGGACGTTGACGCTAACACGCTCACGCTCAGGAACGTCCGTGCCGACGGGGCGATCACAAACACCGTGCAGATTATCAAACAGGGTGACCCCGGCGACTTCGACAACGATGCGGACGTGGACACGGACGACTACAACGCGTTTGTGGCGTGCTTCACGGGTCCGGGCGGTGGCCCGATCGACCCCGGCTGCGCGTCCGGTGACTTCGACGCCGATGGTGACATCGATTGCGATGACTGGATTGCGTTCGTGAACGCGTGGACTGAGTTGACGCCGCCTCCACAGTTGCCGCCGTGCTTTACGCCGGGTATTCCGACCGTCTCCCAATGGAGTGTGTCGGTTCTCGCGCTCACGCTTCTTGTCGCCGGTACGATCGTGTTTGCGAGCCGTCGACCAAGCCGTGTGCCGGCGTAGGACCGCACGTTGGTTCAACGCATCCCTTCGCGGTGGGCGGCTGAGAGGGTCACGTCGACGCGCGTTCCTTCGCCCAGGGTCGAGGACACTTCGATCGCTCCGCCGTGTTGTGCGATGATCCTCTGTGCGAGCGGCAGGCCCATACCCGTTCCGTTGGGGCGCGTCGTGTAAAACAGGTCGAACAGACGCTTGAGTCCGTTGGCGTGAATGCCCGCGCCGTGGTCGACGATCGAGATTCGCAGTATCTGGGAAGTGCCGTTTGTCCTGTCGGCCAGCTTGCCGGCGACCTCGATGGAACTGCCGGATTCGGAGTGGTGGGCGGAATTGGTGATAATCTCCCCGATGGCCGCGGCGAACTTCTGCCGGTCGACGGACCACGTCGTGCCTCGTGATTCATCGGTGGTTTCTACGGTGATCCCCTTGCTCTTGACCACGCCGCGTGCCTCGGCCTGCGCGTCGTCGATGATCTCCGCGAAGGTCGCCGGTTGCTTGTCGAGCCGCAGGATGCGACTGAACTCGAAGAGCTGCGTGATCCGTTGGTCCATGCGGTCGATCTCGGGAAGGATGTCGTTCATTGTAGAGCGAAGATACTCCTTGTCGTCCACACGGCGCGACGCGAGTTGTGCGGCCGCACGCATGCCGGCGAGCGGGTTTCGCAGACCGTGCGCAACGTTCGTACAAAGCTCGCCGATTGCGGCCATCTCGCGCGCTTCGACAAGTTGTTTCTGATGGTCGCCCAGTTGCTCCGCCATCGCGTCGATGCGACGTCCCAGTTTGGCGAGTTCGTGCTTTCCTTTTGGTGATACTCGGTGGTCCAAGTTGCCGCGGCCGATCTCGTCGGCGGCCTCGTTGAGAATATCGAGTGGCCGCACCAGCCAGTCGCGCAAGAGGAGCGGGATCATGGCAAACACGGCCGCCAACACAAGGGCCGCGGCGACGACGACCAACTGGGCCATGAACGACGCCTCGGCGGCGACGGCGACTGAGTCGGCCAGTCGCCGGTTGTACTCTCGGCGGAGCTTCCTGAGCTGCTGGTCGGCCTCCCTCACGAGGTCGACCATGGCCGGGTCGTCCGCCCGCATGTGGGCAATGTGGCGGATGCCATCTTCAACGCGTCGCCATCCGCGCTTCTCGTCGTCGCTCGCCGCGAGGCTGACGCGCACGCGGACGTCCTGAAGCACGTCGTCAGGCCACCAGTCTTCGTTCGTTCGAAGACGGTCCAAGCCGTGTGCAACGGCGACCTGATAGAAGATTTCCGCGCGAATGTCATCGGTGAGAACGCTCAACTCGCGCATGCGGGCGTGGGCCAAGGCGTGATTGGAGATGGTCGTGACGAAATGGTTGACGGTCCAGGCGACCAGCACAAGCATGCAGAACATCGCGAGCATGGCGATGCTGAGCTTGCTGCGGATTGTCATGCTTATCGTCTTCCTTGGAAGCCGGTGTCCGCGCTAGAACGCGATTGGCTGATTGTAGCAGAAAGAGTACCACACGCGGAAGATGTCCATGTCGCTCCCGTAGCCGTCAACCGGGAACTCCGCCTCGGGATCATAAATGCTCTCGTAATTAAACTCGTCGCGCTCATCGTCCCAGCGAACGCGCTGGGCGGCGATCTTGCCGGCCTGGTCGCTGTACCAACTCGCGCTGGCGTCGGTGTAGAGTACGTTGTAGCCCACCTTGTGGGCGAAGTGCCCGTGCCCGGGCTGGCTGAACCGGTACTGCGTGAAGTTGTCCGATGCGATGGCCAGGTGCCGCGCCGCTCCGAGCCTGGGGCTCGCCAGTGCCGGGATATGCACGGCGTAAGTGTAGTTCCCGGCGATTGGAACCGGATTGGGCTGCCCGAGTTGATCGAGCGATCCGCCGGCATCCAGCGTCTTGGCGGACGGACATCGAAACACCGGCGCATCGCTGACGTAGTCCGGCCAGAGGTAGCCGAGATGCTGGCTCACCGTGCCATCGGGACGCTTGCGCTGGATGATGGTGCGGTTCGACTCGCCGCTGATCGGTGCCATGACGGGCGGTCCGTATTCGCGATTGAATTCCGCGTATGTAAAGAGCCCCACGGCGTTGTGCTTCAGGTTGGAGAGGCAGACGGTTCGCCGCGATTGCTCGCGGACCTTCTTCATCGAAGGGAGCATCAGCGCGCCCAAGAGGCTGATAATCGAGGTGACTACGAGCAACTCGATTACCGTCAGGGCACGTTGGCGGTGCATCAGATTCCCGGTCTTGCTCACTGGCCCACTCCAAATCAACCGTACGGCACGCGTGTTGCAGCATACAGCTTAGCATGATCGATGCCGTCGCGGGTTACGAGCTATAAACTTCGTAACCACAAAGGATTATGCTAGAATGGAATCATGGCCGATTCATGTGGAGCGTGCGAGGGTGGCCACAGGTTGGGGACATACTCGCGATTGTCGTCGCGGCGGTCGGCGGCAAGGTCCGGAACGGAGTTGTAGAGTCATGACGACGAATTCGACCCTGTCAATGGTCCTGACTGCTGCGGTGGCTGCGGCCGCTTCCGCGGAGGTAGTGGTCCAGATAGAGGACTTCGAGTACGCGGTCAACGACGCCGTGGCGGCGGCCGGCATAACGGATATCACAGATCCGGAGAACCAGCCGACGTTTTACATCAACGGCGAGGGTGGGGCCGAGGGAGGTGCGTCGGAGGGGCTCTACGCCTTGGGCACGGACGCGCTCTTCGGTGGCGACGCTGGGATTTTCGTGCCGGGGTCCTTCATCGGCTGCCATCGGTGGATCAGCGTCGATCTGTTTCCGTCCGGACAGGTCGACCTCCTGCACGCCTACGGCGATCCGCTGGTTCCTGGTCCGGTGCCTCCGGACTTGCCCCTCGACGATCTGGTCGTGCTTGCGGACATGTACGGAGGCGAGGGCTTTGGAGAGGGGATTTTCGGAACGAACATCTGGATCAATCTGCTCGACGCCGAAGGGGAGCGGTTCCACTTCGTCAACATCTACGAGATCGCTTTGTTCCTCGAGGACTACACGCTCGATGTCCATGTGGGTCGAGACATCATTCGGATCGATCCGAACTCGTTGATCGACGTTCCTGACGGCGACCGCTTGCTGACGGAAATCGTCGGGTTCGAGATGTTGATTCAAGACGACGACGATCCGCCCACCGGCTTTGGAAAGTGGTACATCGACAACCTCCGCATCGTGGAGCAGGACGCAGCGGCCGTGCCGGGCGACTTCGACACCGATGGCGATGTGGATGTAATCGACTTTGAGGCGTTTGTGGGATGTGTCACCGGCGCGGGCGGCGGGCCGCCTCCCGGCGGATGTGAGACGTTCGACTTCGATGCGGACACCGACGTGGATTTTGAGGACTTTGCGCTGCTGCAACGGGTGTTCACCGGGGCGTTCTAGGCGGCGGCAATAGGGAAGAAACACTTGGCGAGCATTCTCGTAGTTGAAGACGAATCGTTGCTGGGGCGGAGCCTCGCGGCGAGCCTGGCCGAAGACGGGCACCGAACGCGCTGGGTGCCGTCCGCGGAGGACGCTCTGGCTTGGCTTCGCGATCATCAGGTCGATCTCGCCCTGATAGATTGCGGTCTTCCGGGGATGGGCGGGATGGACCTGTTGCGCGATCTCGCGGAATCCCATCCGGGAACGGCCGTCATCATGATGACGGCGCAAGCCGACGTCAGGACCGCGGTTTCCGCGATGAAACTCGGTGCGATGGAGTTCCTCATCAAACCGGTCGATCTCGAGGCGGTGTCACTGGTGGCGCGCCGCAGCCTCTCGCACCGCCGCATGGCGCGAACGTGGGAGCATCAGCGTAAGCAGCTCACGCAGCGGTACGGCCTGCATCGGGTGATCGGAAAATGCTCCGGCATCGAGAAAGCCAAGACCTTGATTCGGCGTGTGGCGGCGATCAACGTCGATGGCACGGCGCGTCCTCCGAACGTGCTGATCTCGGGCGAGACCGGCACGGGCAAGGACGTGTTCGCCAGGGCGGTTCACTACGAGGGACCACGACAGAGCGGACCCTTCATACATGTGAATTGCGCGGCGCTGCCGGAGAGCCTGGTGGAGTCGGAATTGTTCGGTCATGTCAAGGGTGCGTTCACCGATGCGCGATCGAGCAAGCGCGGCCTGTTCGAAGTGGCGGATCACGGGACGCTTTTCCTCGACGAAATCAGCAGTCTTCCGCTCGGGTTGCAGGCCAAAGTGCTCACTGCGATTGAAACCGGCAACATTCGCCCGGTGGGGGGCGCGGATGAGATCAGCGTGAGCGTGCATCTCGTGGCCGCGATGAATCGCGATCCCGCAGAGTTGGTCGAGGAAGGCCTGTTCCGGGCGGATTTGTATCATCGGTTGCGCGTGGTCCACATCGATCTGCCGCCGCTGCGGTCCCGCGGTGGCGACGTGGATCTGCTGGCGAAGCACTTTCTCGGCGTGGCATGCAAGAAGTTCTCGATGCCTGAGAAGAAGCTGACGGACGCGGCACGACGGGCGATTCGCCGGCACTTTTGGCCCGGCAACGTGCGCGAGCTGTCACACTGCATCGAAAGTGCGGTGTTGATGGGGGGCGATGAGATTGATGCGGTTGCGCTGCCCGGTCTCCGCGAGCGACGGAACGGAGGGTCTCGCGGCGAACCGGTGGACTCGATCGAACTGGATTTCTCGAACGGCCCGATTCCGCTGGAGGGCGTCGAGCGAGAGGTCATCGCTCGGGCGATGGCGGAGACCGGCAACAACATATCGCGCGCCGCGCGACTGCTCGACCTGTCCCGTGACGCCCTGCGGTATCGACTCGAGAAACACGGATTCCAAATGCAACGCAATGGGAAGCACTTATGACGCGAAAACCGATGAAACGGGTTTGCCTGCGATGTGGGTTTTGTGCGCTGGCCTGTCTCTGGTTGGTGCCGGGTGCCGCGTGCGGGCAGTTCGTGGTCGACGCGGGCGGAGGGGGGACGCATACGAGCATTCAGGCGGCGATCAACGATGCCGCGAACGGGCTCGAGATTATCGTGATGCCGGGACAATACGCGGAGCGCATCGATTTCTCGGGCAAGGCGGTACGGGTGCGCGGCGCCGATCCGTTCGATCGGACTGTGGTTGAACAGACAATAGTCGATGCCGGAAGCACCGGGACCGTTGTGAACTTCTCTTCGGGCGAAGGTGCGGGAAGCGTTCTTGAAGGTCTGACCATCGTCAACGGGAAGTCCGATACGGATGGCGGGGGTGTGGTTTGCCTGGCCGGGTCGAGCCCGACGATTCTGCGAAACGTGATTCTCGCGAACGTCTGTCCTGGCAGCGGCGGCGGCATCTATCTGGCGGACGGGGCGAGTCCGCGGATTGAGTTCAACACCATCGTGGGGAACCGATGCGGTGCTCGCGGTGGCGGGATCTACGCTGACGCGGCATCACCGGTAATCATGCACAATGTGATTGACGGCAACCAAGCCGGCTGCAGCGCCGGCGGCGGAATCTACTTAGCGGCGGGCACTGACGGAACGGTCGTTGAAGCCAACGACATCTTGCGGAACTTCGCGCGCCTCGGCGGTGGCATCGCGGTCGCCGATTCCGACGTACGCATCGAGCGTAACCGGCTGATCAACAACTACGGAATCCCGAGGGGTGGTGGTGTGTCATTGAGCAACGCCGACGCAACGCTGGTGAGCAACATCATTGCGGGCAACAGGTCGGCCGTCGCGGCGGGCGTCGACAGCGCCCAGAGCAGCCCCGTCCTGCGCGGCAATACGATTCTGGGCAACTGGGCGACGGACGACGCGATACTCCTGTTCCTCGGGAGTTCTCAGCCCGAGTTGACCGGGAACATCATCGCGTTCAGCCAGGCCGGGGTCGGCGTGCTGGCGGTGGCGGGCGCTTCGGTGACGGCGGATCGTAACTGCTTCTTCGCTAACATCGACGGAGACACGTCGGGCAGCGTTACACTGGGCCCTGATAACCTTCTGGCCGACCCGAAGCTGGTCGAGCCCGGAATCTGGGAGCCCGGAATCCTCCTTGGAAACGACGAGGTGCCTTGCGACGCGGGTGATCGATTCGAGTTTGTGGCCAACTACGTGGGACCGGGTCCGGCGCGCGGTTATGCTCAGTATCGACTACGACCGGAACGTGAACGATTCGATATCTCGTTGTTCGACTTTCCTCCAGGGGCGCACGCGGTCTTCGTCCGTGACGTCAACGTCGGTCAGATCTTCGTCGACGGCGGGGGTGCGGGAGTGCTGGAATTCGACACCAACGATGGAACGTTCCCTCCGAGCTTTCCGGACGTGATCATGGGTAACGTGGTGAGAATCGGCAGTGTCACGGAAGCGTCACTTGGTCCCGCGTGGTCGGGGACCAACGAGCAGTGGGTCAACGGTGACCCGCACCTGGGGAGTTCCTCCCCGGCGCGCGATGCGGGTCCGACGTCGATTCCGGTGGAGGACGTTGCGGACATCGACGGCCAGCCCAGGTTCGCGAGCGGCGCGATGGACATCGGCGCCGACGAGACCGTTCCGCCGGGCGACGGCGATTTCGATTCGGACGGCGACGTCGATTTCGCGGACGCCCAAGCACTGCAGCTGTGCTTTCGGGGAGCGCCCGGCTCGCTGCCCGATCCGGCGTGCTCCGCATTGGATGTCGACGGGGATGCCGACGTGGATTCCGTCGACTGGGTCGGTTTCTTGGATTTGGTCACCGGCCCGGAATAGGAATCGCCGGTCGCCTACTTGGTGCCTTTGTCATCGGGGGCGGTCTTCTTGAATCGGCTGATGCGATAGCGAACCGCATCCCTTGATATGCCGAGCATGCGCGCCGCCCGCGACAGATTGTGCTTGGAGTACTCCAGAGCGGCTTGGATAATCGTGAATTCGACTTCTTCCAATGTCGGGCAGTTTCCGCCGAAGTCGAGCGCGATGGTCGATCCGCCGGAAATCTGCACCTCCGCCTTGCCTCCCTGCTCGCGCGCCGGCAAGATGTTGAGGTGCTCGCATCGGAGTTGGGGTCCGTCCGCAATCACCACGGCAGACTCGATAACGTGCGAAAGCTCTCGAACGTTGCCCGGCCAGTCATAGTCCAAGAAA
>JAJDDR010000276.1 GCA_029260255.1 Phycisphaerae bacterium | reverse complement strand
GGAATCGCCCCTGCCACAACGCGAGCTTCTTCGAATCAGTCGAACGAGCCATGCCGGACCTCCTGGCCATCAAACCCCGTCAATCAACACCCGAGCCAGGATACGCGCCCCGTCAAGAATGGTTCTGATGGGCGCTTACATCGCGGATCCCTCATCTTTGTGTGAAATTACGGGTGATCACATCTATTTCACAGGTTTTGCCTCCATTTCTCTTGTCCGTCACCTGTACAGCGGCTGATGTCGCGTTCTGATCTCAGTTGGTGAAGGACCTTTGAAGAAGCTCGGTTCGATGTAATCGTTGCCGAATCTTTGGAGCCGGCAATCCTGTTCAAACCGCCCCCAACCAATGGATAACGAACCCAAACCTATCCAGCACCAAAGCGTAGATAGATTGGGCTGAGACCAATTCTTGACAGAGTCCAGAGGTTGACATATGAGTAAACCATGTCTAAGGATCCAGCCACCCTCCTTCGCGAACACGGTGTCCAAGTCACGGCCCAGCGATTGGCCATTCTGCGAGCGGTATCGGGTCGGCCCCACGGCACGGCGGACGCTATCGCCGAGGACGTTCGCGCCGATATCGGTGCCATCTCGCGACAGGCGGTATACGACGCCCTCGGGATGCTGACCGAGAAGGGCCTCATCCAGCGCATCCAGCCCGCCGGGGCGCCGGCTCTCTACGAGGACCGGGTCGATGATAACCACCACCATCTAGTCTGCCGCACCTGTGGAAAGACCGTCGACGTCGACTGCGCCGTCGGCGAGACGCCATGCTTGACCGCCGACGCCGACTCGGGGTTCCAGATCGATGAGGCGGAGGTGATCTATTGGGGCACGTGTCCTGAGTGTCTCGCGGAGACGTCGGGGGTGGGAAACTAAACAACAACAAGACGGAACTTCGAAATCAGATCAACCACAGTTCAGTCAAACGCTAGGAGAAATTACATGACAGATAGCCCAAACGCGAGCAAGTGCCAAGTGATAAACGGAGCTGCTCAAAGACACAAGACGCAACTTATCAGAGGAACCAGGCCAGTTTGGCTTGTTGCCCTGGCCCTTGGCCTTTGGACAGGGCCTGAAAGTGGCATGTTGTTGGCCCAATCTACGAAGGAGAAACACATGCAGAGCAGTAGCAAGTGCCCAGTGATGGGCGAGCGGGCCGCAACCTACGGAAACACGGCCGCTGGGGGCATGTCGATTGGGGGCTGGTGGCCGAATCAACTGAACCTGAAGATACTTCATCAGAATTCCGCCAAGGGGAATCCGATGGACGAGGAGTTCAACTACGCCGAGGAGTTTAAGAAACTCGACATGGATGCCCTGAAGAAGGACCTCAAGGCGTTGATGACCGATTCGCAGGACTGGTGGCCCGCAGATTACGGACACTACGGACCGCTCTTTATTCGGATGGCGTGGCATAGTGCAGGTACATACCGCATGGGCGACGGCCGCGGGGGTGCGGGGTACGGCACCCAACGTTTTGCGCCCCTCAACAGCTGGCCGGACAACGCGAACCTCGACAAGGCGCGCCGGTTGCTCTGGCCGATCAAGCAGAAGTACGGCAGCAAAATCTCATGGGCGGACCTGATGGTCTTAACCGGGAACGTAGCTCTCGAGTCGATGGGTTTCACGACGCTCGGATTCGCTGGAGGCCGTGAAGATGTCTGGGAACCTCAAGAGGATATTTACTGGGGATCCGAGAGCGAATGGCTCGGCGATAAGCGCTACTCCGGTGACCGGGAACTCGAGAATCCGCTCGCCGCCGTGCAGATGGGCCTGATCTATGTGAACCCGGAAGGGCCGAACGGAAATCCTGACCCAGTCGCTTCGGGTCGTGACGTCCGCGAGACCTTCGCGCGCATGGCGATGAATGACGAAGAGACGGTCGCGCTCGTCGCTGGCGGGCATACGTTCGGCAAGTGTCATGGTGCGGGGGATGCAGCGCTTGTCGGCCAGGCACCCGAGGCCGCCCCCGTTGAGGAGCAGGGCCTCGGCTGGAAGAGCAGGTTCGGAAGCGGCAAAGGCGGCGATACGATTACCAGCGGCATCGAAGGCGCCTGGAAGCCGTACCCGACCAGGTGGGACATGGGCTATCTGAAAGTGCTGTTCAAATACGAGTGGGAGCTGGTCAAGAGCCCGGCCGGCGCGCATCAATGGCTGGCCAAGGATGTGGCCGAAGAGGACATGGTGGTTGACGCGCACGATCCGTCGAAGAAGCACCGGCCGATGATGACCACGGCAGACCTGGCGCTGAGGTTCGACCCGATCTATGAGCCGATTTCGCGGCGTTTCCTCGAGAACCCGGATGAGTTCGCGGAAGCCTTCGCCAAGGCTTGGTTCAAGCTGACCCACCGCGACATGGGCCCCCGCTCGCTTTATCTCGGTCCAGAAGTCCCGAAAGAGGTGATGATCTGGCAGGATCCCATTTCCGGTGTCGATCATGAGTTGATTGGGGAGCGGGATATCGCTGACCTGAAAGGCAAAATCCTCAGCTCCGGGCTGTCCGTTTCGCAACTGGTCTCAACCGCCTGGGCATCGGCGTCCACATTCCGCGGAACTGACAAGCGGGGAGGGGCGAACGGAGCACGTATTCGCCTTGCACCACAAAAGGATTGGGAAGTCAATCGACCGTCCGACCTTGCGAAGGTCTTGCGGGCGCTTGAAAAGATCCAACAGGATTTCAACAGCTCGCAGTCCGGCGGCAAGAAGGTCTCGCTCGCTGATCTGATTGTGCTGGGCGGGTGTGCAGCCGTCGAGGAAGCAGCGAAGAGAGCCGGGCACGACGTTCAGGTTCCCTTCTCGCCCGGGCGTACTGATGCATCGCAGGAGATGACCGACGTAGCCTCATTCGCCGTGCTCGAACCGACCGCGGATGGGTTCCGCAACTTCCTTGGTCACGAGCTCGACAGACCGGCGGAAGAGATGCTGGTCGATCGGGCACACCGGCTCACGCTCACGGCCCCAGAGATGACCGTGCTCATCGGCGGCATGCGCGTCCTGGGTACAAACGTTGGAGACGCCCAACTCGGTGTCTTCACCAAGCAGTCTGAAACCTTGACCAATGACTACTTTGTCAACCTGCTGGACATGAGCACGGAGTGGCAGAAGTCTCCCAAGTGCGAGTTCTTCTTCGAAGGACGCGACCGCAAGACGAGTGAGGTCAAGTGGACTGCCACCTCCGTCGATCTCGTCTTTGGTTCGAACTCGCAACTTCGAGCCATCGCGGAAGTTTATGCCAGTGCCGACGCACGGCAGAAGTTCGTCAATGACTTCGTGGAGGTCTGGAACAAGGTGATGAACCTTGATCGTTTTGACGTAGCTGACTGATCTCAGCGAAAAAAACCGTTGTTCATAGCAAGGACCCCTTTCGGTGCTGTTTGGGCCTTGAGACTGGCGAATCGGACCGCGCGGGAACCAATGAGTCGTCCATCCTGCAATAATTGGGCGCGTTCTCTTCCAGAATGGTGTTGATTCGGTGTGCAGGCGCGTAGCGCCGGCGTCGGGGACCGAGTCGACGGACGCGATGTCAATCACGCTGCACCCGTCAGGAGGTATCGCGAAGTTGCAGACAAAAGTACTGAACTCTTGACGGACGTTTGTTTATTAGAAGTTTCGGATTAACTATGGGAGAGTGCATAACTCCCAAACGCGCGCTTCCGGTGGGTAGTCCCGTCGGCGACTCGTTCGGGTTTCTCGAAAACAATCGCCAATCATTAACGGAGATCACAGTCCAATGACGTCAAAGAGTATCAGTCTCCGCTACACCGACGCAGGGCAGGGCCCGCCGCTGGTCTTTCTGCATGGGTTTCCACTCAATCGCAAAGTGTGGCACAGGCAAATCGAAGCGCTCCGATCGTCCTATCGCGTCATTGCGCCGGATCTCCGCGGTCTCGGCGACAACGAAGCGCAGCCTGGTCCGACTACGATGGCGCAATGCGCCGCGGATCTGCACACGCTGCTCCAACAACTTGCGACGGGACGGGTGGTGCTGATAGGCCACTCGATGGGTGGGTACGTGGCCCTCGCGTTCGTGCGCCAGTTCCCAGAGATGCTACGCGGCCTCGTGTTAGTGAGCACCAAGGCGGGGCAAGATAGCGCCGAAGCGGCGGCAGGGCGACGCGCAATGGCCAAAAAGGTAGAAGCGGAAGGCGTGCAGGCTGTGGTCGACGCGATGGCCCCCAAAATGCTCGCCGCGGACAAGCAGGATGCGCGGATGATTGCAGATGTGCTTGGCTTAATGGCCACGTCGCGACCTGCGGGTGTGATCGGCGCCCTGCTTGGGATGGCGGAGCGACCTGATTCGACAGCGCTTCTGGTGCAGCTTGCAGTGCCGACCTTGGTCGTCACAGGGGCGGATGACACGCTTATTCCGCCGTCAGAATCCGAGGCGTTAGCCGGAGCGATTCGGAACGCGCAGTTGAAAGTGCTTCCGCACGCGGGCCATCTCGTCGCCTTTGAGCAGCCCGACGAATTCAATCATGTCCTAAAGGAGTGGCTGAGACGCGCGGACCTAGCGTCGTCAGATGAGAGCAACTAGAATACCAAGACTACTCTTCGGCCAGATGCAGTGAATCAGGCGGTCAGCGGGGCAGCTGGCCGGCGACGTGACACCCGAGAACGAGCCTTGGCCGCAGGTTTAGTATCATGGCGCAGAAACTGCGGGGAACGTGGAAAGCGAGTGTAAGTGGACGTGCCGACCCAAGAAGATGAGGTGATCATGGCGGACGGATTGATGTACTGCTCAGCCAATTCACATGTGCGAACAAAACTGTCATGCCTGCTACTCCTCACAGTCGTTGCGCTCTGTGACGGGGCGCATGCGCTTCAAGACCCGCAGGAGCAGTCCCCGGCTCCCCCAACGCAGCAAGTCCAGACACCAGCGGATCCCGTGCAGGAGCCGGCGCCGGCCGCACCAACGCTTAGTGTAGATGGGGTTCAAGCGGGCCTGAAACAGGTCCAGGCGGCCACCGATCTGCCAGAGGAAGCCAAGACCAAAGCTGTCGATCTTCTCAATCAAGCCCTGCAGCAGCTGGACGTCGCCGGCCAATGGGCGGCCAAGGCCGCGGAATTCGAAAACGCGCGAGTCACGGCTCCCGAAGCTCTGCAGGCGATCCAGGTGGAGTTGTCCAAACCGGCCGTAGAACTTGCTCCCGAAGTACCAGCTGAGGCGAGCTCAGCCGAGCTCGAGCAACGCCTCAAACAGGTGGAGGCGGAGCTGGAGGCCGCCAAGAAAAACCACGCAGACCTGGATTCCGAGAAGGCTAGGCGTACCAAACGCAGGACGGAGATCCCACAACAGTTGATCGAGGCTCGAACTCGGTTGACCGCAATCAAGGAAACCCCACCGACAGCGCCCGCCGCGGAGCAAGTTTCCGCAGTTACGACGGCGTGGCAGACACTTCTAGAGGCGCAGCAATCTGCGGTTGAGCGCGAGGTGGAATGCCATGAGAAAGAACTGCAGAGCTACGATGCGCGCGGTGACTTGCTCAAGGCACGAATCGATCGCGCGGCGCGGCGCATCCCGCAACTTGAAAAACTCGTTCAGGCGTGGCAGGCCATCGTTCAGGATCGCCGACAGAGGGAGGCGAAACGGGCGGTCCGGGAAGCACAGGCGCAGCTCGAACAGGCCCATCCATTGTTGCGTAGTCTGGCGGAAGAAAGCGCCGCGATGGCGGAGCGGCGAGGCGAAATCAGCAAGGCGATCGCCAAGGTTTCCGAAGAAGTTCGTTCTCTTGACGGGCAGATTGCCAAGCTGAAAACAAATCTCCAGAAGATTACGAATCGAGTGGAAGCCGCAGGCCTGACGGACGCCATTGGCCAACTGCTACGGAAACACCGTTCAGATCTTCCAGCGGTTCGCCCGCATCAACGTAACCTGCAAACTCGGAAACAGGTCGTGGCGAGCGCACAGGTTGCCATGATCGAGCTTGACGATCGAAGAGCCGAACTCGCTGCAACCGACTCAATTGTCGAGGCCGTGGTCGGAGAGCTGCCTCCCACTTCGGAGGACAAAGAAAAACAGCAAGTTGAGCAGGCCGCTCGTGATCTGGCACTTGGAACTCAGGAACTCGTAGCCACGCTTCTCAAGGACTACGACACGTACTTCGACAGGCTGGTCGAGTTGGATGGCAAGGAACGGGAACTGATAGCGCGTCTACAGGATTTCACCGCGTACATCGACGAAAATGTGCTCTGGATCAGGAGTACTACCCCGCTGCGACCGGCTGATGCACGACCTTGCTGGGAGGCCATGCGCTGGCTTACCGGCCTTTCCGATTGGCGCAGTGTTTCCGTCTCGGCCTGGGGCACGGCCCGGGCCCGGCCGCTTCTGTCAAGCCTAGGAGTCGTCCTGCTACTCGTGCTCATTGGTTCACGCCGGATGTTCCGTCGGGTCATTCGAGACAGTTCCGCCGCGGTCGCCAAGCCGTCGACCGACACGATGGCTCATACATTCAAAGCCCTGGGTGCCTCAATCGGCCTCGCCGGTGCCTGGCCTACCGTCGTTTGGCTTGCGGCGTGGCTGGCGGCATCGCCTTATGATTCGTCGGAGTTCTCGAGAGCGATCGGGACCGGTCTGGGCGCCGCGGCTGCGATCTTGATGACCGGGCTACTGTTCCGCCGGATTTGCGCGAAGAGTGGGCTGGGCGAAAAGCACTTTCGCTGGCGGCCCGAGCTTTTGACAACGGTGCGAAAGGCCGTCGGATGGGCAACGTGGGCGCTGGCGTTTTTGACCTTGGTGGTCGTAACACTGTCTGCGCAGCCCAGTGAAGAGTTCGCCAATTCCCTCGGGAGGATCGGTTGTGTTCTTGCGTTTTCCGTTGCCGCGTTG
>JAJDDR010000275.1 GCA_029260255.1 Phycisphaerae bacterium | reverse complement strand
CCCGGCGACCACGCCCGCTACAAGCGCCGCGCGACTGTGCGTCGCGACCGCACCACCGAGTATGACCAGCGCAACCAGCCAGGTCGCGACCATCGCCCCCATCGACGCGCGTCGACGTGCCCAACCCAGACCGACCGCGGCAACACCGCACATCACCAGGTGCGCGCCGGTCACGTTGCTGTGTGACAGAAACCCGAACGCCTCGCGCGACGCCAGTCGCGCCTCGAACATGCGGGCCTGCTGCGAGTCGGGGGTAAGACCCTGTCGCGACCAGATATCCTCCCGCTGCTCCATGTACATCGCTTCCGTTTCCGGAAACGAATAGAACACCTGATGATAGCACTCCACCGCCTGCGCCGCGCCAGACGCGAGAAGCACACACAAAGCCAGCCGAACGCCCCACGCGTTCCGAAGCAACTGCGTCAGAACGACAGCCAGCAGCACACAACAGGCCCAGTCGATCGCGCCGTTGGTCGCCAACCGCTTGTTGCCCGCGGTCACGCAAGAAACCGCCGCGGCGCACGCGATGACAACCGCGCCCCACGCGACGCCACTCGACTCATAGCGCCGTCCGTCTCGCAGAGCCCGCGCCGTCAGCCACAACGCGGCCGCGAGCAGGATGACACCATCGATGATGAGCGTGGTCGCCGGAGACGCGTCCTCGATCCGCTGCAACGCGCGGGTCATCTCCAACGCGGACGAGTCGTACCGCTCGGAGATCAGCGGCCGCAGCCCCACAACACCGAGAAGCAGATACAAAGCGATCGTTTCGAGTCGCATCGCCATCAGGCTCGGTCTTCCCGCGGTTCACCGTCGGTCAGCGTCGTCTCGTGCGGTTCCACGTGCACCAACACGTCGGCCACACGCGGGTTGTCCACCCGAACCGCCTCCTTGACGCGGTGTGCCAGATCGTGACCCTCGCGTACGGTAAGCGCCGGGTCCACCTCGATGTGCATGTCCGCGAGGTACGACGTACCCGTCTTTCTCGCCAGCACTTTTTCAACGGCCTCGACACCCTCCACCGCTCGGGCCGCGTTCGACATGCTCGCGAGAATCTCGGCCGCGGGCTGAATGTCCATCAACTCGGCCGCCGACATGCGGATGAAGCGAATCCCGTTGTAGGCGATCAGAAACGACGCCGCGATCGCCGCCCAGCCGTCGGCGGATTCGTATCCCGCGCCGGCATACACGCTGATCGAGATACCGATCGCGGCGACCAGGGACGTCAGCGCGTCGCTTCGATGATGCAGCGCGTCCGCCTGAACGGCCGTGCTGCCGATCCGGCGGGCAACGCGCGCCGAGATGCGAAACAGCGTCTCCTTGACGACTACGACGACCGCAAGCACCACGAGTGTGAAGGGCGCCGGCGCGCGATGCGGCGTGATGATCTCGTGCGCAGCCTGAACACTGATGCCCACCGCCGCGGCCACCAGCATGAGACCGACGGCCAGCGCCGCCAGCGATTCCGCCTTGCCGTGTCCGTAAGGATGATTGTCGTCGGGTGGCCGCACGGACACGGCGAGCCCGCCGAAGACGACCGCCGAACTGGCGATGTCCGCGAACGACTCCACCGCGTCAGCCACCAGGGCGTACGAATGACCAACGAGCCCGGCCACCAGTTTGACTGTCGCCAGCAGCCCGCTCGCCACCATGCCGAGCAGGGTCACGCGCAACCCGGGACGGATCGACTCATCCATAAGTGCCACACCATAACCGCGACGGCGGCGGGCGTCATTCGCGCGCCAGGATGAGGTCTCCGAACAACGAAGCGTCCTTTCCGCCACTGAGCCCGCGCGTCCACTGGACCGCGCCTTCGAATCCCGACCCGTCGTTGTCGTTGGCGATGTACGAAAAACCGAGAACATTGCCCGCCGCAAGATCGGCCGATGGAATCGCCGACGCCGGCAGCAGCACCTCGTACCGCGTAACTCCGTCAGCAACCACGACCGCGACCTTCGCAGAGTCGACCCGCCCGGTCCGTCCGCCGGGTCCCGCGTGCCAACACCAGACTTCGGGGCCGTCGCGCGTCAACGCCGCTCCGAATTCCATGATCGATTCGTGGTATCCCGGGTCCGTCGACGGCACCGCGGTGAGCCCCCACTGAATCGAGTCACCCTGCCAGATCGCGCCGCCCCGAGAATCCTGAGAGAATCGATCGTCGAACACCTCGACCGCCATGACGAGACCCGCCGGTCCGTAACGCACGCCGCAGCGCACGTCCCCCCTCGCGTCCGACACCGTCGTGAACTCCGCCGGATCCCATTCGCCCAGGCCACCGTCGATCGAAACGTCCGCCGGCGCCCGCAGCGCAACCTGGGTCGGAACGACCGTCGCTTCGATGCGCTTGACCGCTCCGCGCTGGCCGGTCGCCGTGATCGTGCCGTGTCCCTCGGCACTGCCGACGAAGACACCGTACCGCAGCGTGAGTGTCGCAATGCCGTGCTCCTTCGCAAACGAACGTGCGCGTTCCCGGGTTTCCCAGCCGACGGGCGCGTCGACGGTGATGCGCGAATCGTCGGACAGCCCCGAGATGCTCCGCGCCGACAGAGTGAACTCGCTCACAACGCCACGGTGCAGACGAAGACGTCCAACGCCGGTCGTCATGAACACCTTCTCCTCATCCGTGACGATGGCGATGGGCTCGCCGTAGGCGATCTGCCCGCCGCAGGTGAATCGCAGGAGCGCAAAGCTACTCAAGCCGCCGGCGAGCGACATTGTCACGATTTCAGACCCGCCCGGCGGAATCGTGACAGTCCTGCGCCACTTAGGCGTCGCCGACCACAACGCCTCGGGCGTCAGCCACGCGGCTTCACCCGCGATCGGACCGTCGGTGTTGTTCTTGATCTCGGCGCGAAGCGCCCCGCCCGAGGTGACGATCGACGCCACCGGCTGAATCTCAACGTCGCGCGACGCCCGCTCGAAGTCCGCGGGCTGCACCCACACCGTCGCGGTGACGGGCCACGGATACGGGCCGTTCGCCGTGATGCGGATCATCGACCGTCCCGGGCGCGTGCCAGGCCTCGCAGCGACGCGCAGGTGAACTTCGACGAATCCGCTCGGGGCGATCATTCCGGGCTGGGCGCCGAACGAGACGTCCAGCTTCGCGGACGCCGCGACGTCAAGCGTCACCGGCACGGCGCGCGATACGTTGTTGTTCGCGATCCGCAGAATCACCGTCGCAACGCCGTCCACGAGTTCCACCGTCCGCCGATCCGGAGCAACCGAGAGGATGCCGTTTCCGGTGACGCCCTCGCCCAGGTTTTCGAGCCAATACGCGCTCGGCGCGGCCTGCCGATTCACCGGATCGAGCCCCGAACCGCCGCGTCGACCGTGGCGCGACTTGACGCGGCATCGAACCGTTTCGACCGCATTCGACTGCATGCTGATCCGAATCGCACCGTCGACGATGGGCAGCGCGGCGAGCGGATTCTCCATCAGATCACACAGCCAGGCTTCCCCGGCGAAATGGCTCAGCCGGAATGTCGTCTCCGTGGCACGCCCCGAACCGTTCCACAGGCGCAAAACAACCTCCTCGGGCGAAGCAGTTCGCTCGGTCGCAGGGGAGATGTCCCACCGGGCCTCCGCAAAGCCGACCGGTTTCAGTGCCAGCAGCAAGACACCGGGATCATCTATTTCGACGAAACTCTTGGTGGCCGGCAGCGCATCCTCCGGGTCGGATGGCTTGGCCGCGGCCTCTCGCCGATCCCACCGAGGTGGATGGTTGATTCTCTGCGCCAGACGGTTGAGCCCGGCGTCGCGAAAGTCGCCGGCATGCGGAACCAAGCTGTACCGAAAGACGTGCGAACCGTGCATCGTTTCGAACGGCGCACCGTCGGGCAGACGCCGGTGCGGCTCGTCGATCCACACGCCGGCCGGCCAACCGGTACTACTGCGCATGAGGTTCAAACCCATCGTTCCGTCGGACGCAATGTGAACGCTGACGGGTCCCCGATTGACCAGAGCAACGCCGTACTTCGGAGCAACGGTCGGGGAATCGATTCGCGCGTCTTCGCGCGCCACACGAACGGCGTGACCGCCGGCAAGCTGATCTCGAACATCCTCCAAGGCGGCGGCGTTCGGAATGACCAGCACCGGCGGCGCGCCATCCCGATCGATGAGCGCGACCGCCGTCCCAGAGACGGTTTCGTTGATCCCCATCGCGGTGAGAAGAACGTCCGGACGCCCCAACAGCACGCGAAAGTCCGGCAGGTTGGAATCGTATTGCAGATCGCCGTACCGGCGCCGGTCGACACCGGTCGTGGTGGTTGTCACCCCGCTCTTGACCAGCGCTTCGGCGAGCCGATTGGCCTGCTCCATGATTTCCGAGGACGCGCCCTCTTCGATGACGATCTCGCCGACGCCGATGGCGCGACGATGAACGACCGCGTCGCCATCCACCACCTCGATGGCACAAACCGTCCCCAGCTCGGCCCACTGCCAACAGGTCTGGTCCAAAGTCCAGGGGTCGTGCGCCGCGTCGACGTCGCGGGCGAACGGCCTGCCGATGACGGCCGCCGCCGTCTGGAACACCGGCCGCGCGCCCGGCAGATCGATCGGAAACTCGGCACGCAGCAGCTTGTTCTCGCCCGTCCAATCGATAATCTGCGTCTCCATATCGAGATGACGGCTGCCCGGCAGAAGCTCGTAGGACTGACGCTTGGTGAATTCCGTGTAGCGGGCCTCCACCGTCACGCGATACGGGCGCGCCGGATCGGGTGCCAATATCCTGGCACTGACGTGCGTTCCGCCGCGCCTTTCTCCCGTAGGCGACAAGTGCCAAGGCCCCTCACCGTGCCCGGGGAGCGTCTCGTACTCGTCGAGTACCACGATGTCATTGCCCGCACCCTTCAAGAGCGACCGACCGTAACGCTTGTCCAACAAGTCCGCGATGGTCCCGCCACGATGCACGTCGATCGTGACCCGCAGGTACTCGTTTTCGAGAAGCGGTTGGCCCGGTCGCGCCTGCGGCGAGTCTTCCGGAGCGGCGAAGCTCGCATAGCCCACCGCCGGCAGGGTCCTCGACCATCCGTCTTCTCCACGCACGGCGCGCGGCGTCGCCAGCGAGTTCCAAGCGATCACATAGGGCACGCCGGAATCGGCCGGAACGACCCGATCGTTCAGGAACGCGACCGCCCGGTCGCGAACTTCGGTGGCGATTTCGAGCGCATCGCGGTAGGCGTAGAGAATGTCCAGATAGACCTGATCAGACATCGACCCGGTGATCGCGTCGTGGTGCGCGTTGAACAGTAACTGCCGCCACGCGCGGTCGATCGCCAGGGACGGATACTCCGCACCCTCCAGCGCGGCCAGCGTCGCGAAGACCTCCGCGTCGCGCAGGACGACCTCGCAGGCGCGGTTGGCGGTCTTCAGATCGGCAAGCGACACGCCGCAACCCGTGTAGATCGGGTTCATGTCGCGCGTGATCACCGGAACCGTGATGCCACGCTCCTGCACTTCGTCGCGCACGGCTTGAAAGTACGCCTCCGGCGTACTGATGCGCGCGCGGGGTGACACATACGTGGCATTCCAACGGCGCACGATGTCACCCAGATCCTCCAACGGGCGGATGAAATCCATGTGCATGGGCAGCATCACGTGATGCGTCAGAGCGGGTCGCTTGAGGTCCTCGAACATCTCCGCCACGATGCGTTCGGATCGCAGAAAATCCTCCGGCCCCCGATTCGTTCCCGTGGCCAATCGCCCATAGGCGTAACCGTAGTGACCGGTCATGTAGTGCGTGAGGATGGACTCACCGTCCGGCGCCATCCAGTAGAACTCGCTGGGGAAATTGACCTGCTCGCGCGGCGCACCCCACTGATGGAACGGCCCTCGCGCGAACGCACCGGCCTCATGCCCCGATCGCTTCATCAGACTGGGAAACGAAGGGTCGTGACCGAAAACGTCGCACTGCCAGAAGACCGAGCCATCGCCTCCGAGAACGCCCGTTTGAAAGAGGACCCCGTAGATCGCGTTGCGCGCCGTGGACTCGGCGGAGATCAGCGTACTGGAGAGCTCGTTGTACGTCCCGCCGACGATCGCGCAACGCCGGTCACGGATGAACTGACGCAACGCTCGGTACCGATGCGGTCGCGCCTCCACAAACGTCTTGAGGTAAGGAAGCTGGTGCAACGCCGCCGTGTAGTCCGCGTCCTCACGACACTTGCGGAGGTACTCCT
>JAJDDR010000274.1 GCA_029260255.1 Phycisphaerae bacterium | reverse complement strand
CCAAAATCACGTACGGGCTCATGAAGACCGAACGAAGACACGAACTCAGAACGAACGAACTCGGAGCAATCCTGCTCGATGCCAACGACTGGGCCAAGAAGAACGCCACCCAACTCGGCGGCGGCGCGGTCATCGTTGTGCTGGCCGTGCTGGCCATCAGATTCATACAAACCTCCAGCGCCAGGTCGACCGACGACGCGCTGGTTTCAATCGCCGAGATGACCTTTGAGACGCCCGATGTCGCGGCTGAAGCGTTTGACAGGCTCGAGGACGTCATCCACGAAGCCGGCGACGTCAATGTCACCATGAAGGCGCTGCTGCGCAAAGGGCGGGCCGCGCTCAGCCTCTCGATGCGCGACGGATTCCATCCCGAACACCTGGATCGTGCACAAGAGGCCTTTACCACACTCGTTCGCGACTTTTCGGAGAGCATGCCCGTGGCAGCGTTGGCGCTCGGGTCCCTCGCCACCATCGAGGAAAACCGTTTCGTAGTCGATCACGACACGACACACCGCGGTGTCGCCGAGAAGTACCTCACGAGATTGCGGGATGAGTCGCAGTTCAAGGGAACGCCGTTCCAAACCGACGCCGCCCAACGGCTGCAGCGCTTCGATGATGTGTTTCAGGTTATTGCCCTCGCCGAGCCGCTCCCGCCCCCGCCCGACGTGCCCGTCGACGTGTTGGGACCGTCCGACGTCGACATCAAGAGGATCAACGTCACTCCGGCGGGCGTGACCCCCTCCGGGGACGCCGCGTCCGCACCCGATGACACCCCCCCGGCCGACCCTGAGGAGCCGGGCACTCCAGCACCGTAGTGCAACCCGAACCGCCAGACGAGCGGCTGGCCTCCCCCGGGCGTCGTGCTGCACGCGTGTGGTGCGTCGTTCTCGCCACGTGTCTCGCCGGATGTCGTTACACCGAAAAGCCGGCGAAGCACTTCCCGCCCGACAAAGAACCCACCCTCAATATCACCACTTCCGCAAATGCCTCATTCAGCATCGATCCCAACTCGAGAGGACTCAACGCGCGCACCCGCCGCCTGACCATCCAGAGCGCCGTTGGCGAGACGGTCGCATTCGAGTTGCGCCTGCACGGGCAATCCGGGACCGTCCACAACCTGTCCATGACCGTCGGCCGGCCGGTGCTCGGTGCGGAGGTCGCCATGCCGGCCGTGTTTCGGTTGTTCAGGGTCCATTCTGTCGCCGTCGGGGACTCACCCGGGTGGTATGTACGACTGATCGGGCGGGCCGATCGACCGTCACACGTTCCCGACATCGTCGTACCCGCGGGCGCTCCGTCCGGCGGGTTTCCCGCCACGCTCATCGCCGATGAGTCGCTGCACGCCTTCGCGGAACTGACCGTCCCGCCGCGGACGGCACCGGGAGTGTACACGTCGGTCGTGACCATTACCGCGGGCAGCGGCGCGCTCGTCGAAATCCCGCTGGAATTGACCGTTCTGCCGCTGACCCTCCCGCCGATTGAGGCGGTGTCAATGCTGTCAAGGGTCGACCTGTCACACCTCTCGGGCGAAAAGGGCGCCGCCGTCGCGACCGAGACTACTCGTCTGCTGAGCGCCCACGGCGTGTCGCCGTTGCTGACCGGAGTCTACCCCATTACGCAGATGGACCGCGCCGACGAGGTTCGCATCGACTGGAGCGACTTTGACCGCGTAGTCGCGCCGCTGATGGACGCGGCGGACAATCACGCTGCGCCCGCGTGGTGCCGGATTCCGCTCGATGATTCGCACGCGCTGGGCAGAATCGACCACCCCGACGCGGATCCGTCCGTCGACCAGCTTGTCACGCGCTACCTGCGGGAATGTGCCGAGCACTTCGCCGCCCAGGGTTGGATCGAGCGTTCGTTCGTCGAAGTTCCATGCGTCGATTCGCCGGGCGATGACATGATCGGCGCGATCCGTGGCTACTCCGGTCTGTCCAGGCGTGCCGATCGGCGATTGAAGACACTCACCACCGCCCACCTGAGCGGCGTGCCCGAACGAACCTGGCAATACCTCGCACGGGCCGATGTCGACGGCTGGATCGACACCTGGTGTCCGCCGGCACGGTTCTGCGACCCGGACATCCTGCCCGCGGCGAAAACGTGCTGGATGACCGCCGATCGGCCACCCTACAGCGGCACGACGGACGTCACCGGCAACGCGACGTTTGCCCGCGTCCTGCCGTGGCAGGCGCTGCGCTACGGCATTGAAAGCGTTATCGTCGGCAGCGCGACCGGATTCCCGACCGCGACGGACGGCGAGCCCACCCGCAATGCCGAGCTGCTGTATCCCGGCGCTCCGTTCGGCTTGCCCCATCCGGTCGCGTCGATGCGCTTGAAGTACCTCCGCAGAGGTATGCAGGATCTCGCCTATCTGTCACTTCTCGACCAACACGGTCTCGACCACGTGGCCGCACGGCTCGCCGACACGCTGGTTCCCTACGCCTTGACCGACGCGTACGACCATCACGTCGCGGATGTCCGCGGCATCGGTTGGGTCCGAAACGAGCGCCTCTGGGACGACGCGCGACGTGTGGCCGTGGACACGTTGCTGCACCGCATCGGGTACGCTGCACAGGGCGGGCGAGATGGTGTGAGCCGCGGCGTTGCCTGGGAGAATTTCGCCTCCGACGCCGGACGTGTGCACTTGTTCGTCGAAGGCGTGCGCGTAAGGCCCGCTACCGAGCTGGGGCGGGTCCGCGTTGCGTGTTGGGTTGTGATCGAGAACCTCACGCCCGCTGTGATTAACGGCCGCCTCGCGTTTGACGGCCTTCCCGCCGGGTGGCAGGCGGTCAAACCCGCACAAGAGATCGAGCACATCGCACCGAACGGTCGTCGCCGCGCACTGCTGGAGGCCGAGACAGGTTCAGTCGAGCGCCATGCCGGCGGCACGGCTGCCATGAACATCGCGTTTCACACGCATGACGGCGCCCGGCGAAGCACCGCCGCCCGTCTGTGTCACATCGTGGCACTGAATATCGAGAACGAGCTCGTGATCAATGGGGATCTGTCCGACTGGCCGATCGGCGCCGGAAACGTGGCCTCTGACTTCCTTCCGGTCTCGGGAGCGCCGCCGCCGACCGCGAGTGCCGCGCGCGACACCCGCTGCCTCGTCGCGCGCGATGCTCAGCGCCTGTATTTCGGAATCCACTGTGCGATGCCCGGGGAAGAACACGATTCGGGCCGGCGGTCCAACATCGTGCATTATGAGGACATGGTCCCGATGGGCGAGGATGCCTTCGAGATTCTCATTGACCCGACCAATGCCGGCACGAACGCGCCCGAAGACCTTTTCCACATCCTGGTAAGACCATCCGGCGTCGTGTTCGAACGGGGCATCGGCACCGATCCACCGATCGGCTCGCGCAGCGCCTGGGCGGCGGACGCACGCTACGCCGCGCGACGGGCAGACCGAAGCTGGACGATCGAAATGAGCATGCCGCTGATCGCGTTCGAGATCGAGCCGCACGCCCATCAGATATGGGGGATCAACTTCGCTCGGTTCGACTCCGATCGGCAGGAGTACCTGACATGGTCCGACGCAAGATACAACGTCTACAATCCAATGTCCCTTGGAAACCTCGCCTTCCCATGACGCTACGCCGGACCCGCCCAGCCGCTCAAATGTGAATGCGATACGTTCTTTCTTTGTCTCGCGCACGATAAAGGACTATGATCGACCGGTCGGCGAACTGCGTGCATGTTTGATGACTATCGAGGCGGACGGCTGATGTGCAGACTGACTCAACGAAGACGCGGCGGATTCACGCTGATCGAGTTGCTCGTCGTCGTCTCGATCATCGGCTTGCTCATCTCCATCCTCATGCCCTCGCTCGGGCGCGCTCGCGACCAGTCGAAAGCCGTCCACTGCCTCGCACGACTCAAGGATCTCGCCAACGCCCTCGCTTCCTATGAAAACGTCAATCACGATCTCCTGCCCCCCGCGGCCTGGCACCCGGACCCCGAGAACGACGAACTCGTCTACGGGTGGACCGAGATCGTGTTCAAGTACATCTACAAGGAGCGCGTGTTCGATCATCTCGCGACGGAACACGAGTCCTTCCCCGTGCAACGAAACAACGAGCCGAACCGCTGGCACAACTATTTCATCTGCAAGGCCAGCCGCAACCGCGATGCCAACAGCGGGCACTACCGTGTCTATCTCCCGAGTTGGGTCATGGGAAGCTACCCCCTCGATGCCGACGAGCGGTACGATTTGCAGAACACCGTCCTCAATCCCTGGCTCGCGGCGTCCCGCTCGCAGATCGCGCCACGCATGCCGCTCATCGGGGACGCCAACGAGGAGTCCGAGCGAATCGACACCAGCTACATCGACGCCGGTGAAGCCAACGCCGCAGGTCTGAACGGGTACCAGGGGAATCGATTCAGCGATCGGCACTACGGCGGCACCAACTTCCTGTTCCAGGATTTTCATGCCCGGACCGAGACCAAGAAGTTCCGCGAGCGATTGGCCGTCGATATCGATCTCAACGGCGTCCCCGAGATTGCGGTTGACCCTTAGTGACGACGTCCGTAGTAAGCATTCAGTGAACCCGTGTTCGCATCCGGGGCGTCGCGTGGATTCGATGGCGGGGGCTGAACACGCACCGGCGGAGCCGGTACCCTACTGGCGTGCCCGTTGAGGATGCCGT
>JAJDDR010000273.1 GCA_029260255.1 Phycisphaerae bacterium | reverse complement strand
ATGCGATGTCGCACGTGTCCTGCTCGCCGTTCTCGTTGCAGTCGTAGAGAAGCTCACACTCCTCCGGGATGCCGTTGACGTTGCAGTCGTTGCTCGTTCCGTTGGCCAAGTCACATCGATCGGGGACTTCGTTTCCGTTGCAGTCTTCGCCCAACTCGCACTCGTCGGGGCGCGTGTTTTGGTCACAGTCTTGACTGGTGCCGAACGCTAAATCGCAGGCGTCGCGAATGCCGTTGTCGTTGCAGTCTGCGTAGCAAGTGCCTGGGAGGCTGTCGGTTTCGCAGTCGTCAACGGGGACAGCGGATCGAAATGCGTAAAGCGATCCAGTGTTGACGCCATTGCCATCCCGTCCGATAGCGCCAATAAGCAGGATACTATCACGAACGACGACGGAATGACCGAAGAAGTCACGTTCCCTCGCGTTGGGTGCCGATAGCTTTGCCAACTGTGTCCATACGCCGGAAACGGAGTCACGTTGAAACGCGTAGGCTGCGCCGGTTAGGTTGCCGAGGTCATTGTCGGCCGGTGCGCCGATGACGATCATATCGCCGTGGATCGAAACGGATGCTCCGAATCGCTGTCCCGGGCGGGCGTCCAGGGGTGTAAGGCGTTGTCGTTGTGCCCAAGTGTTGCCGGCTTCATTGTAGCTGAACACGTAGGCTGCGCCTGCGGACAATGAAGTGCTCAACTCGGTCGGCGCGCCGATGACGATAGTGTTCTGGCTAATAGCCAAGGCCGCTCCGAATCGGTCGCCGGGCGCGCCTTCGGCGGCCGTCAGCTTGGCTTCCTCTCGCCAGTTACCCGTCGGATCGTCGTGGCGAAAAACATACGCCGATCCCGACGCCAAACCGTCGGCGCGGGGCGCGCCGACCACCATTGTGTTGCTGGAGAGGACGAGGGAGGTTCCGAAGTGATCGCCGGCGGCAGCATCGGACGCGATGGTCTTGCCTATCTCGGTCCAATGGTGGGTAATTGGATCGTGAGTGAAGCGGTACACGGAACCCGACTCAGAGCCGGCGTCGTCGTCGCCGTCGGCGCCGATTGCTGCGAGTGCGCCATCAATGGCCACCGAGCGTCCGAAGGAATCGGAACTGGCTCCATCGGACGCCCCGACCAGCAGGACTAGCTCCCAGGCGGACGCATCGGGTGAATACGCGTAGACGTATGCGATTCCCGAGTTGACGGCCGAGCCGAATTCACTCGGGGAACCGACGAGTGCCAAGGCTTGGTCGAGCGCGACCGAGGATCCGAACGTCGTGTCGCCAGTGGCGCTGACAAGAGGTTGCACATGCTCCCAGACTCGGTCCTTTACATTGTACTCAAGCAGGTGAACAGCTCGCCGTGAGTTGCCCGATGTGTGCGCGACGAGAAGCATTTCGCCATCGAGGGCGATGGCGCTGCCCAAATAGCCCCAGGTGTAGGGTGGAGGAGCGTGAATCTCCTGGAGCACGCATTGGCCTTGGACCGTCGAGCTCACGGTGTATGTGATCGTGACGGCCAATGCGAATGGGCTGGTATGCGCCCGCGCCAAGGCGCGCGCAGATTGCCGTAGTCTGTACTTTCCAGCGGGCTTCATGTCTCGTTCTCCTGCTTGGTGCACCGAGCGGCACGCGCGAACCGGGGGCGTGGGCATGTCGAGGAACGTACGAGACGGCGAATAGCGCAACGAGAGTCGCATGCCGCCTCGACGGTCCGCCCAACCCGAGTCGAATGGACGCGCCACACGGATCGTTGCAAGGCGGACGCCGACGACGCATCGCCGGGTGAGAATGAGATAAATAATTTCTGCTTGTACGACCTTGCTCAATCGTGCGCGACTCTCATCTGCAAGCATCACGACGAACCAAGTGTCCGGTAACGGTTAGGACGTAGATGGCTCTCAATTGAGCCCGGCCCCGGTTTGCGGGGGGTGGGGCATGGTGATACGATCGCGAGTCGTTGGCGCGGCAGTGGAATCAGTCCCCCACCCTTGGAAAGGATGGGGCATCCGTTCGGACTTTGTTATCCCCGAGAAACCGATGAGCACCGAGGAAAAACTGACGGAGGAGCGGCTGGCGAAGGCGGAGAAGCTGCGCGAACTGGGCGTCGACCCGTACGGGGGACGATATGACGACGTCACGCGGACGGCCACTGTGCGGAAGCGCGGCGAGACGCTCAAACTCGAAGCCGGCGCGATGGTCGAGGGCGAGCGAGCCCGGGTGGCGGGGCGGATCGTGTTGCAGCGCGTCATGGGGAACCTCGTGTTTCTGACGGTGCGCGACGGGACGGGGGATCTGCAATTCGGGCTGTCGAAGAAGGCGCTTCGGGACGATTGGCCGGCGATCAAGCTGCTCGATCTCGGCGATTTCATCGGCTGCGATGGGTGCCTGGGCAAGACGAAGACGGGCGAGCTGACGCTTTGGGCGGATTCGTTCACCATGCTGTGCAAGGCGCTGCATCCGCCGCCCGCGAAATGGCACGGTCTCAAGGACGTCGAGCTGCGCTACCGGCATCGCTACGTCGATCTCTTCGCGAATCCGCCGGTGCGGGAGGTGTTCCGGCAGCGGAGCACGATCATCCAGGCCGTTCGCGATTATCTGATTCGGTGCGACTACATCGAGGTGGAGACGCCCGCGTTGCAGCCGATTTACGGAGGTGCGGCGGCGCGGCCTTTCACGACGCATCACAACACGCTGGACATTGAATTGTTCCTGCGCATCAGCCCGGAGTTGTATCTCAAGCGGTTGTTGGTAGGGGGGATGGAGCGCGTGTTTGAGGTCAGCCGGAACTTCCGCAACGAGGGGCTAAGCACCAAGCACAACCCCGAGTTCACCATGGTCGAGTTGTACGAGGCTTACGCCGACTACAACGTGATGATGGAGCGCGTCGAGGGCATGACCGCGCTGGCCATCGAGCGGCTGGACGGGAATCCGAAACGCCCGTACGGCGAGGTTGTATTGGATTACTCCGTGCCGTGGTCGCGCCGCAAATACTCCGACCTGCTCGAAGAATACGCGGGTGTGTCCATGGCGGATGTCGCGGCCGTGCGGCGCAAGGCGTCCGAATTGTCGATCGATCACGCGGGCAAGGACGACGCGGTGGTGGTCAACGAGGTGTTCGAGCGGACCGTCGAGCATCATCTGATTCAGCCGACGTTCGTGTACGACTACCCGGCCGCGGTCTGCCCGCTGACGCGGCGCCACCCGGAGGATCCGAACATCGCGCTGCGGTTCGAGGCGTTTGTCAACGGTATGGAGCTGGGCAACGCCTACACGGAATTAAATGACCCGCGCGTGCAGGAGGCCAACTTCAAACGCCAACTCGCCGGCGAAAACGAGACGATGGCCGTCATGGATGAGGACTTCATCTTGGCGTTGGAGTACGGCATGCCGCCGGCGGGTGGTTTGGGTGTCGGTTTGGATCGGTTGGTGATGCTCTTGACGAACAGCGCCAGCATCCGCGATGTCATTCTCTTTCCGCTTCAGAGACCTCGATGATTGGGAGTGAATAGCCGTCAGCCGGACGAAGACGCGTGTCTCTCCGATTGCTGAAGGCTGAGGGGTGACGCGTCTGCAGGCTCTTTGACACGATCCATCGGCTCGAGTCGTCGCGTCAATCCCATCCTGCACACGTTCTCGCCAAGCGATCCGATAACCGTCGACACTATCTTCACGCCTGATCTGGCAATCGAGTCTTCGGAATCACGTTGTCGCAAGCGTCGTTCGACGTAAACGCTCGTGCACGCGAACTCACGTTGATCGGATTCGAGTTTGCGGCGTTCACACCTTGCCTTCGGCAGCATTCACCTCAAGACGAACTTCATCGAGGTCGGATGGTTCCGGCCGACTTCGACCTTCGGAGCGGTTCTGTTTGGCTCGGATCGCGTCCGGCGCGGGAACGCGCAACTGCCACGCGAGACCCGTCATGGTCATCAGGCGGATCATGATGTAGCTGACGTCTATCTCCCACCAAGCCAGACCGTGCCGCGCCGAGGAGGGAAACGCGTGATGGTTGTTGTGCCAGCCCTCGCCCAGTGCCAGGACGCCGCAGATGAAGTTATTGCGGCTCTCGTCATGAACTTCGAATCGCCGCCGACCCCAAATATGGCATATCGAGTTGATGCTGAAGGTGACGTGGTGCACGAGGAAGATCCTCACGAGACCACCCCACAACAGGCCGAACAGTGCCCCCGTCCAGCTCATGGTCAACAGGCCGGCGAGCGCCGTCGGAATGATCAACCCCAAGAGGACCCAGACGGGAAAGAGCTTACTTGTCACGCGGATGAGCCGGTCGGCCCGGAGATCTTTCACGTAGTCGCTGAGGTTCGGAGGGTCGGCGGCGAACATCCACCCCAGATGCGCGTGCCAGAATCCGGTGAGCACCCCGCGGACCCCGCCGCCGAAGTGGGTCGGCGAGTGAGGGTCGTCCGGTCCGTCGCTGTATTGGTGATGTCTTCGATGAATGGCAACCCATTTTAGGACCGGTCCCTGGACGGACATGGAGCCGAGGACCCCCAACAGGAGCTCAATCGGACGGATCGTGTCAAACGACCGGTGGGCGAAGAGCCGGTGATAGCCAATCGTCACCCCGAACCCGGTCGCGAAATACATACCCAGCATCACGGTGAGTTCGACCCAGGTGAACGCCCAGCCCCAGAGACTGGCGATCGCGGCAACGAGCCCTACGAACGGAATCAAGATCACGAGCAGCGTCACGATACATTGCAGCCTGGACGCCCGCGGAAACCGGCGGGGGGCGTTTGGTCGATCCATCGTTTTCTCCGTAGTCACTACGGCCCCGGAGGGAGCCGAGGTCATTGCCATCGGTCGTCGAGGACGGAGAGAGTTTAGCGATTTGGGGCGACTTGTCATCTACTTTGATTGGTGGCCGTAGGCGGATGTGGTCGCTTCCGTGAGGACACCGCAAACCCGCCGGCAGGAACCGCCGCTGCCTACTGCAAAAACAGCAGGACGTACGCCGTCGCCAGGACAATCTGCATCGCGGCGAAGGGGATGGCGAGTTTGACGAATCGCGCGAACGACATCGCCAAATCGTTCTTGTGAATGATGGTCACGGCCACCAGCGTCGAGGCCGAGCCGATCGGGGTCAGGTTTCCGCCCAGGTTGGCGCCGAAAACGACCGACCACCAGAGGGGATCGGTTGAAGCCGTACCCTTCGCCTGGAGGATTTTTGCGAGCATGGCCGACAAGGGGATGTTGTCGGTGACCGAACTGAAGGCTGCGGACGATACGAGGATCGCGCCCGTTCCGGCACCGTGTCCGATGGTTTTGTTGAGGCTGATGACGGCGGCAAGTCCCTTGCCGATCAGGTCGAGCACCAGCGCGTGCTCCATCACGTTGATGACGACGAACAACGCGGCGAAGAAGCCCAACAAGTCCCAGTCCATCGCGCGGTAGAAGTTGTCTACGCTCGCTTTGTAGCGAACCAACATGACGGCCGCAAAGGCAAGCGCAACGAAGCTCATGCCCAGGTCCTGGATGACGGGTAAGACCGACGTTGTGGCGATCGTAAAGATGAACAGGACCAGCATGGCGGCACCGAACCAGAAGAAGCCGCTGCTTTCCACTCCGTCGTTCTCGTCGAATCCGTCGACCAGCAACTCCGCCTCGTTTTTTTCTTCGATGCTGTGCAGCTTCGTGATGCCAAACAACTTCGCGCCAAGCATGATCGTGGCGATGGTTGCCACGACCACGAACGGAGCGGACTTGATGAAGAACGTCACGAAGCTGATCCCCGCGGCGTTGCCGACGATGATGTTGGGTACCGAGCTGATCAGCGTCAGCAGTCCACCAATGTTCGTCAGCAGTCCCTCGATCAGTAGAAAACCAAGCATCAGATTCGCTCGGTGCAGCTTCTTGAGCGACACGCCCGTCAGCGCCCCGACGATGATCATCGCCGTCACGTTGTTCAGCACGGCGGAGAATGTGACCGTCATCAGCCCGTAGAACCATAAGAGCCGGCGCGGGTCGCCCTTGGACGCCTTGGTGAGCTTGATGGCGATCCAGGTGAACAGCCCGGACTTTGAGGTAATATCGATAAACAGGCTCGCACCGAAGATCAGCGCGATGACACCCCAGTCGATCGCGGGGATGTAGACGGGCAATTCGACTGCGTGGCCCTGCGCGGAATCAAACGGAGGAAGCTTGATCAGAAACTTGTGATCGACGTACTCGTAGAGGTGGAACACGTTCGCCAGGAACAGGCAGATCAGCGCAAAAACCCCTGCGATGATCGATTTCTTCGCATGGATCTTCTCTTCCAACGCCAAACACAGAATCAGCCCGACGAGTAAGGCGGAGAATGCAAGCGTCACTCCCAATGGCACGATGCCTTCGGCATGGACATCCGCGGTCGCAAGAAGCACAGGGTTCATTTTCGCGAATAGGCCTTTCTTCACCGAGGCTGGCAGGTGCGTTTAGTGGTGATCAAAGTAACAGAAGCGGAATCTGACGCAACTCGACCGCCAGCGCATAGGCGATTCCGTGCATGGCGAGTTGATCTTCGTCCTTGGTGTTCAGCACCAGCAGGTCTACCCGGTGTTGCTCGATCAACCGCTTGTATTCAGATAGATGGTGTCCGAACACAACGAGACGTTCGACCTTCACGTGCGTACCGGCCTTCTGCAGGACCTCGACGCAGCCGTCGATGTAATCCTGCGGTTCCTTCAGCAGTTGTTCCCGCACGGCCTCTCGGGCTTCATCGGTGTCGATGGTCGGAATCTTCGAGATGACCTCCATGTAACGTGCGAAGGTGGCTTTGTCCTCCACGTGCGTCAGCCACAACGTCCCGCCATTCTCCGTAAACCGAACCGCGGTGTTCACGAGCCGGTGATCGCCGGTCAGGTGATCGGCGATGGACATCACCGTGTCGGTGTTCTCGATTCGCTGCTCCGCGGCTGGTTCCGCCTCCGGGTGTGGCAGCAGCATGACCGGTACGTCGGTGTGCTGTGTCAGGAGGTCAACGTGCGCACCCAAGCTGTAACGCCATTTCCATGCGATGCTGTGCAGGTTGCGGTACGTGCAAATGACATCTGGGGCCGCGGATTCCACGAGCGCCAGAAGATCACCCGCGGTCTGAAACTCGGATCCGTTCACGTCGCGCCAACGCACTTTTTCGTCGGCGCTGACGACCGTCAGGAACCGGCGGATGTGGTCGCCGAAGAGACTGGCGTTGTGCTCGTCGCGATCGGTCACGACAAGGACCGATTCGATGTTCACGCGTTCGTGCCTGAGGAGGTCGCGCGATGCCGAGCGAAACATGCTCTCGAACTGATCCACATTCGTCATGATTCACACGTCTCCTGATCGAGGGCAGCAGCGGACCCGACCGATGACCGGAAAGTTGCGGATTACCGCGTGGGAATTCCGATAGCGGTGGCAGATCCCGAGCGGGACAAGCGGCCCCATGACAACGAGTGCCCAAAGTGTCGCAGGCCAAAGCAGCGACAGCACTCCTACGATCGAAACACAGATCGCGGAGCTCAGCCAGAATATCTTCAGCGGTGACACGATCCCTGCGGCTCCCGGCGATCGCTCAACGAAGCGATCACGGTCGGATTCTAGTGGGGGTGACGCGTCCTTCCAAGGGCGCCAAGCCTTGGTGGTGGGCGTTTCTCGGCGAGGACTTGGGCGGGTTCACCCCGCGCGACGACGAGATGAAGCTCTTCCTCGGGCAGGCCAAGGACATCGTGGTGAAGCGCACCATCGATCGCCGCAACAAGGTGCGCGTGCAGGGCAATCTCTACGACTACGACGTCATCGTCAAATACGAGATCGAGAACTTCAAAGATCAGCAGATCGTGCTCGATCTTGCAGAGTCCATTACGGCGCTGCGCAGCGAGACCCTCCGAGACACAGGCCGGGACGTCGAATGGGAGTTCGGCACCGAAGGCACGCTCAAGGAGACGCGCAACGCCGAGAAGAGCACCGCCGAAAAAGTCGTGTTCAATGTGCCGCTACCGCCGCGCGGCGCGGACCAGAAGGCCGTCAAGCAGATGCACACGCTGCACGTCGTCATCCGGAATGAATGGTGTAAGTGGTCACCCGTGTGCAATGCTACGCGTGTCGCTTGTGTGCGACGCCTGTCCGGGCAATCCTCAGTCCCGCAGGGACGACAGTCAATAGCCAGGGGCGTAAGCCCCTCGGTATCCAGCGGCCAACCAGCGCGAAGCCCCGGCAGGGGCGGTAGGACTTCTACCGCCCCTGCCGGGGCTTGGTGGTTTCGGAGCGTCCCTCTTGTCCCAGGGGCTGACGCCCCTGGCTACTGACTGACGCCCTTGCAGGGCTTTGTGGCTGCGCCCCGAAAGAAGGCGAGAGACTGAACG
>JAJDDR010000272.1 GCA_029260255.1 Phycisphaerae bacterium | reverse complement strand
GGGCGGCGACCTCGGTGGGGAGCAGGTCGACCGCCGCCTGGAACGATTCAAGTGCCTCGGTGGCGGACCCCGTTTCGTAATGCGCCTTGCCGACGTTCATCAAGGTGATGTACCGCGTGTTGACCGACTCGGTGTCCGCGGGCTTGGGTTCGGGGGCGTCTTCTCCGCGCTTGCAGCCGCAGAGCACGAGCAGGAGACAACACACCATCGCGGTTCGCACATACATGATCAGCGCACCGTTTTTCGGGCCGGAATCGTCCAAGTTGCCGCACGGTCACGTTAGTGGTTGCGGGCGGCTCGGTCCAGTTCGAGGTAGAAGCGCGCCCAGTCCCGGAGCTTGGCCTGCTTGAGGTCGTCGACGATGTCGGCGTAACCGCGCGAGGGGGAATCGTACCAGCGACCAGGGTAGGAAGAGCGGTCGCGCTTCGGCGCGCCGGCGTCCGCGATCAACTGCTCAACCGACACGCGCTCGGTGTAGATGATTCGAACGGCGCCGTCCGCGTCGACGAGCAGGCTCAGCGGGATGGCCATCGCGTCGTGGATGTCGAGCACGTTGCGGAGCAGCGCGGTGAATAGAACCTGCTCGGGTACGGTGATGAACCGGACGGGGTAGGGCATCTTGATGCGTTTGGCGACCCTCCGCGCTTTCGGCGCGTCCTCGAGCTTGTCGAGCGAGATCGGCACTACATTCACACCGGCCGCTGTGAGGTGTTCGTTGTGTGCCGTGAATTCGGTCAACTCCGCCTGGCAGTTTGAGCACCAGTTCGCCCAGAATGTAATCAGCGTCGCCTTGCCCTTTGCCCGATCCGCGTGAGGGACGTCGTCCGGAAGCGGCACGGGACGGCGCAGAACGGTACGAGCCGCCGCAAGGGGAGGCGAACTCTCCGCGGGCTTCTTGCCCGCGAGATTCACGTTGCGTTCCGGGAGTCGAACCGGCTTGTCAGCGCCTTGAACGAACTGATAGTGATGCCCCACGCTCAGCCCGGCGATGGTCTCGATCACTCCACCGGGCCAGCGTACTTGGACACGGTCGATCTTCGTCGCATCGCCCAGACCGAAGTGCAGTCGCGCGGGCGACTGTGCGAGATAACCCGAACCGGCGCAAACCGTCTGTACATACGTTCGTCCGCCGGCGGAGAGTTCGACGCGGGCTCCGATCGCGTCGCGGTTGCACGTCGTGCCACGCAGTTCGAGAGACACGAAGTTTCCGCTCTTGCCTTGGTTGCGGAGGAATCGCAATTGCGGTCCCGTGCGATTCTTGATCCAGAGATCGAGGTCGCCGTCACGATCCCAGTCGCACGCGGTGAGCGCCCGCGCATCATCGGGATAATCGAGACCGGTGACGGCGCTGACGTTGGCGAACGTGCCATCGCCGAGGTTGAGATAGGCGCAGTGCTTTTCGCGGCCGCTCCAGGAAGCCCCGGACCAGATCATCCGCGACATCGCAGTCCAACCTTTGGCGTAGTCGTCGTTGAGCGATGCGTTGACGGGTGATTGCGACGCAACGCGCCGCCAGAAGAAACTTCACAAGTCGTCCTTGGACTCGTTGGTGATGAACCCGTTGGGCGAGATGATGTCGGGGTAGCCGTTGTTGTCCATGTCGACGAAGCGAGCGCCCCACGACCAGCGTCCCATGCGGATGCCCGCGCGGGCGCTCACGTCATGAAACGTGCCGTCGCCGACGTTGTGGTACAGCGAATTGCCCAGCGCGTGCCGCTGGAACTCGAGTTGAACGTCCCTCGGCTGGTCGGCCTTGAAGCGCCGCTGGTAGGCGATGCGCCGGCCGGCGGAGGAGAACATGTTCCCCACGTGCAGGTCGATGTTGCCGTCCAGGTCGAAGTCGCCCCAACTGACGCCCATCCCCGCGGCTTGATCTTCGGTACCGGTGACGGACGCGGCGTCGACAAAGTGCCCGTCGCGGTTGTGGTAGAGGTTGTTGCGTCCGAAGTCGTTGGCCACGTACAGATCGAGATCGCCGTCGTTGTCGTAGTCCGCCCAACTCGCCGCCACGCTGAACCGGCGGTTGTAGGCGTCCAGCCCGACGTTGACGGTCACATCGACGAACTTCGGCGACCCGGGCGTCCCGTCGTTACGGAACAGGTGGTTGGTCGGACCGTTGTTCGCGTCGTGCCAGGGCACGGGGATGCTGACGCCGTATCGCCCGGGCACGTAGCGCGTGGCATAGATGTCCAGGTCACCGTCTTCGTCGTAGTCGGCTGCGGTGAGCATGTAAAACGCGGACTCGTCCGGCGCGCGCAGCACGGCCTGCGTCCGAAAGCGCAGTTGGCCGTCGTTGGCCAGTATCAGAATAGTCGGTCCGATGGCGCAGATGATGTCGCGGTCACCGTCGTTGTCGATGTCCAGAATGAGTACGCCCTTGGTGTCGTCGAGGAAATCGACACCCGCGTCGGCCGCATGATCGGTCACGGTGCCGTCGGGGTTTTGGATGAGCAATAGGTTCGGGAAGCCCGTCGCCTGGGCGACGTAGAGATCGTCCAGCCCGTCGCCGCTGGCGTCCCCCACAGCGAGACCCTGATGACCCAGGAAGGTCACGCCGCCGAGCGTGTCCATGCGGTTGTGCCAGAAATCGGCACCGTATGGCAGGTAATCGTGCCACGCGTTGACACTGTCCAGAACGTCGCCGGAGCGATCGACGTACCGCTGCCCACCGGTAACCGTCGCCTGTGTCCAGCGGGTTGAGGCGATGTTGTCGATCAGCGGGTGCTGCCGGTCGGCCTTCATGTTCCAGGTGATGTCCCACACGGCATTCTGCTGGATGAGTCCGCCGGCGGTATGCCCGAAGCACTGGACGTACATCGTCGTGCCGAAGGTCTCGCCGTTGCCGTGATCGTCCACGGCCAGGGCCTTGAACTCGAATTCCTGGTCGTGCGCCGAGCCGAACGGCTCGAGTATCGCGCGGAGTTGCTCTTCGACGTTGGAGGCCCGGGCTCGCTCGGCTTCTTCGGGTTGTGCGGCGCGCAGCACGGACGTCGCGCCGAAGTCGATCGCGGTGACCGCGTCGCGAGGTCTCAGCGCACTGACGGTACAGCGCGGCGACAGCAGATGGGTGAGATCGAGCGGATCGCCGTGTCCCGCTCCGACGAGCTGATGGGCGAGCATCTTGAGCTGCTTTTTGGCCCGGTCGTGCATGTGCTCGGTGGTCCAGTCATCGGCGCCGGGCATCTTCTTTTCGATCAGTTGGTCGACGGACTGACCGCCGTCGTCGGAAGCGCGCGCGGGCGAGGGCGGCAACGTACACACTGCGATGGCGATCGCGAGCGGTCGAACGATCACCGAGGCGCGCCGTATCATCAAGTTCACCTCGCCGTTCGCTACTTCGTGGAGTCGGCGGCGGCGCCGGTGATCGCCGCGGCCGTGGCGCTCGCTCCGACACTGAACGCGCCCGCCGGGATGAGGTACATTTCAACGCGGCGATTCCTCGCGCGGTTGGCGTCCGAGTCGTTGGCCACGATCGGGCGGTGTTGACCGAAGCCCATGACGCCGATGCGCGCCGCCGAGACACCGTGCCGCTGAATCACGTTCGCCACGGCGATGGAACGATGGACGGCGAGGTGACCGTTCGTGGGGTGCTTTTGTTTCGTCGCGTCGCGGCCGATGCGAACATTGTCGGTGTGCCCGACGACGATGATGTCGAAGCCCTGTGCGGCGGCGGCGCCCATGATCTCGCCGAAGCGGCGGAGCGACTGAGCGGCGGTGTCCTTCACGATGTCACTGCCGAGCGCGAACACGAGATCCGACGTCCACTTCAGCGTGCCGTGGGCGCTGTCATACGCGACGGAGGACGGGTTCTCCGAGGCGAACCGGCGTAGGGCGGCATCCAGCTCCGCGGGCAGTTTTCCGGACATGGGTGAAACATCGCCGACGTTGCGGTCGGCGATCTTCTCGAGCACACCCTGAGTCTTGCGGAAGCTCTCCTCCAGACCGTCGTTCTCGTCCGTCAGATTCGAGATCAGTTGGTCCTTCACGGCGAGTTGATCGGCCAACGAGTCGGTCTGCGTCCGCAGCGAGTCGGCGACCGTCCTCGTGTCGTACAGATCCTGTTCGAGCGCGGCCTTCTCGCGCTCCAGATTCCTTTGCGCCATCTGCACTTGGCGTAGCTCTTCGAGGGTGGCGCAGCCGCCGACCATCGAGGAAACCAAACAAACCAAACACACCACTACACCCGCGGTCATCCGCCCGGCAGTCATAACACCGCTCCTTACACTCATCGGGTCCAAAGTTCCTTTCGAGGTACAATCCGCGCACGCCCCCGCCGAAGAATCACCAACTGCCGCTTGACGGCTGGTGAGATGATCGTCGCTGGTTCGGGATCCGGGTCACCGCGCCACGGTGGGCTGGTCTCGGCGATGCTACGACTCTGAGCGCTTGCCCAAGAAGATGCCTAGCCCCGCCACCGCGCCGGCGACGACGACCGCGCCCAAACCGAACATCCAGAGCTTACCAAAAACGAATTCCAGAATCGAGGGCCAGACGCCTTGAATCATGGCCGCAAGCGCGACACCGGCGAGGCACATGATCGCGAGCCCGACGGCTATCAACCCCGACGCCGCGTGCCCGAACGCGTCGGGCGCGTACTCGACGGTTCGCACCACAACGGTCCCCGACGCGGCGCCGCCGGGAGCGGACATCGGCTCGAATGGCTCATCCGCGGTGCGGGGTTCCTCCTCAGGTGTGGGGCTTTCCAAACCGGCGCGCGTCGCATCGCCCATCTCGACGGTGGCAGCCTCATCGCCCCCGGGGTAGATTTCGTCGAGCAGTTCGGCGCCGAGCGAGGTGTCGTCACTCTCGCGGGTCAGGTCCAGGAGGCCCGATCCGCCGCTGCCGACGTCTTCGAGACCGGTGCCACCGGCGGTGCCCGACATGACCGTTTTGGCCAACGGGTCGGCGCTCTCGTCGAGATCCTCTTCGTCGAAAACACTGACGCCAACAGAGCTTACGACGGTGTCCTCCTTGCTCTTACCGGCACTGGTCGCGTCGGACTGGGTGTCATCGTCGTCGAGGCTCAGCATGTCGCCGGAGCCGAGCGCGAGATTCAATCCCGAAGCATCGGGGGCCATCGGCAGGTCGGTGCCGTCCGACGCGGTGTCGCCACCGCTGCCGCCGAGGCTGATCCCGGTATCGTCAATGCCGATGGAACTGCCGACGGAGAGGTCCGGCATGGGATTGCCGGTGTCGGCCAACTCGATCGGTCCGAGGCTCGCCGAGAGCTCCGGATCGGTGAGCGGAGGCGCGCCGCCGCCGAGCTTGCCGGACACGGCGAGCGCGTCGATCTCGTCGGCCTTGTAGTTGACCGAGCCGGCGTCACGAAACTCGCGAAGATCACCATCCCGGACGGCCTGTTTGAGGGCGTCCTCGTTGCAGCCGAGTTTGGCGATGGCTTCTTCGAGCGTGTAGTACATTTTGGCCATTGAGGGCGTTCCTTGCGTGGAGTCAGGGTTTTCCGCGATGGCGCAGCTTCGCGTCGCGAGCTTCCTGAACCATGTTCTCGATGACTTCGGGCGCAAAGCCCGCGCAGTTGAAGTTCTCCAGGTAGCGGTCGTATCTCCAGGTCCGTCCCGCGACAAGTCGCAGTTCCTTGGAGTCGCCGAGTATCTCGTAGCACCAGACCGTCATGGTGTCCACATCGACCATGAACAGACCGTGTGTGCTCGGAGAGAGCTGCCCGGTGAACGCAAATATCCCCAACGCACCTGCCTGGCCCATCGGCTGGGCGAACACCGGGTTTCCACGTTCCTCGAGTCTCAGCACCATGCAGACGGCGATGACGGCGAGACTGGCTCCGATCAGCCACATCGGGCCGGCGTGGTGTCGACCGGCAGCCGTGGAGCCGCCGGTCGCGGGTGATGCGGTTCGTTCCATCGTCGCGGTAACCTGGGGTCTATCCGGCGATTACGATGCACTTTGCATCGCCAGCGCGGGATTATACGCTGCTCGCCAGCGTACTCAAGCGACGACGCGGAGTCGAGGTGAAATCCGACGATGCGGCGCGGGATTCGCTTCAATTGAGTGCACGGCGGCCGGCCGGCGTTGCGTGCGGGTCAGCCTCCGTCGAATGCCAGAAGCAGTCCGCCGAAGTCCGGCAGATCGACATCGCCGTCGGCGTCGAAGTCGAAGATTTCACATCCCGGGGCGGAAGGCACGCCGGGACCGCTAACGCAATCGGGATAGGCCGCATAATCGAACAGGTCCACGTCGCCGTCGCCGTCCGAGTCGCCGGGAATCACGGGCGCTCCCGCGGGCACACACGCGCCGATCGGCACCGAAGCGGGCGTGCCGGGGCGGAAGAGCGTGATGTCCGACTCCGCCATCTCCGGGGGCGCGTCGGCGTCGAACCAGAAGTTGTACAGAGTCCCCCACCGCAGCGCATTGGCGTTGGGGTTTGTTTCAAACACTTGCGTGGTCCAACTGATCGTCGGCGTCGCGAGGAGCGGCGGCCAGTCGGCGGCGTCGTAAATCTCGCCCGAATGGTAGTCGACATCGCTGAATCCGGGGTTCGTGACGGTCACACCGGGCGGAGCGGGTACTGCGAAACTCCGGGCGGATCGATGGGAGTTCATGTTGTATAGGGCATACTCGTAGTGCCAGGTGCCGCTCGGGTTCTCCGTGCAACGCGACCCAAGCATGAAACGGCCGTCGCCCGGCACGTCGACGGAATTCACAACCACATCGGCGTCCATCATCGCCCAGACCATGAGTGCGGGCTGTTCGCGCTGCGTCAGACCCGCAAAACCCATGACCCAACCGCCATCCATGAAGAAATCGACGGTCGCCTCCCGGTAGGAGACGTTGTTGTCCATGTTGCCTGCGGCACTGTCGTCGGCCGTGACGTAGTGACCCTCGCCGAAATACCGTGCTCCCGGATTCAGAGAGGGGTCCAGATCGTCATTCCGAAGCTGAAGGCGTTTGTAGATCGCGTCGCCGTCCATGCCGAGCGTCGCATAGGGGAAGGGAAACTCACCGGTTGAGGCGTTGATTTCCGAGCGTTGGCCCAGCCCGCCGATGCCAAGGAACCCGTCCTGATCACCGTTCCACGCCGCAGAGTAGAGATCGGAACATCCGACGCCGAGAAGCTGATTGCTGCCGGGAGGCTGGCACACGCAACAGGTGCTGCCGGTCATCGCCTGAAACCCATGCTTGACCCAACTCATCCCGATTTGCTCGAAACGACCATCGCGAAGGCGATACATGTGTTGGGCGATCACCGGGTGTGCCGGCGTGTGAGCGTTCCAATCCGCCGGCGTGTCACCGACGTTGCACGCATCGGTGCCGATCGCGTATCCGGACACGCCGTCAACGCCGCCGAACCTCACGATGCTCGAAAGCCCGGCGATGACGATGTCGGGACCGGTGCTTTGCGGACAATCTCCGGCGTCGGCCTGATGCACGGACGCTGTGGTCCCGACGAGAAGTGTGAACCCCAGATTACGAATACACGCGCGGCGCATGTCGATTTCCCCTCCGTGCCACCGGGCAACTGAGGACGGCATTCCGAACCGCTCCCCTGAGACCATTCTAGCCCAACGTTGCCCATTTCCCAAACGCCGAGGGACCTGGTTTCGGTGTGCGGGTGGATACAGCGAGTGCCCGCACACCCATCCCGGACGGAATCGCTCTGTGTGAGCAAAAAAAACACGATTTGGGGTTTGACCCACCGTCATCCGTATCGGACGCTGTAGGTTACCGGCGGGAATCGCCCCGCGCGGGGGGGTCGTGGGCAAGTCCGATCGAGCCGGGAGAGATTCCGATCATGCATGCGAGCGGTGCTGACGCTGGTGGGTGACCGGTGCGACGAGACGCACTCGCGTCTCGTCACACGGGATTCGACGCAAGGAACCGTGGTTTGGCCACAAAAACTGTAGATTATGGACCTCTTGAGTGCCGCTGTTGCGGTCTCGAACTCGGCTGGCGCCACACCGGGGGGAGAGTGCAGGTGCGCGCTCTGCGGTCGATTCCGCTGGCGGACGGGTCGTATGCGTGCGTGAAGTGCTGGGCCAATCGCTATCTCAAGGGACGACGCCGCGCCAAAAACGCCACACTGCGATCGGCCGGCGGACGCAGCACTCGCGACGCACATCACGCCGCATGATCCTATTTCTGAGAAAACCGGTCGCCTTGGACACCGCATTCGCCGATTGATCAACGCTCTCAGCTCTCGTCCCGACGCGTGGTACCCTCAACCCGGGCTCGTTGGCGACCCGCGTTTAGGACGCGTACCCGGTGACTGCGGACCCCGTCTGTGGGCGGGCGCAGCCGGCGATTTCACACACGCTTCGACCACGCGTACCGTGCTTCACCCCCGAAACCAATGCGTGGGGGCACATTCACGGGACAACTGCGCGTCTTTGGCGACGCGTCGCCTGGATGCGGGGTTTCCCGTATGCCATTTGCGAACGGGTGCTTCGGCGGGGCGTCCTGCCCGCTCTGTGCCCCGAGCGACCGTATCGCTCAGCGGCTCTGCGAAGGAAGCAACTCGCAGACACCGCACGCCTTTCACTGACGCCCTGAGACACCACGTGCTCGAAGTGACGTCTTAACCTCAGCGGGCGGACGCGATGGCCGGCGGTCGACATCCCGGCGGCATTCCGCCAGGATTAAAGATACGGACGCTGCATACGCCGATCGATCACCGGATCACACGGTGAGACAAACGGCACATCATTGCCTATGCTTCGGTACGCCGCCTCCGGTCGGAACGGACGATGTCAGAATAGTCGACAATTGGCGCTTGCGGTCTCTGCACTGCTGGTATAGTCTGCGGCCGGTATCGGTAGCCGGTATCGTTTGACTAACAGAAAGGGAGAAGTCAAATGCCAACGAAGAGAGTCAAGGGTAGTTTCAAGTGTGACAAGTGCGATCGCGTGTTCGGCATGAAAGCGCATCTCGCGCGACACATGAGCACCATCCACGCGTCACCCGCCGCGAAGGCGATGGCCGCGAAGAACAAGGTGAAGAAACGCGTCGGTCGCCCGGCGGGACGAGTGGGCCGTCCGGCGGGACAAGTGGGCCGTCCGACGGGTCTGGTCACGCGTCTCGGTCTTCGCGACATGTCGCTGGAGCAGTTGCGTGCAGTGATCGATGCCGCCCGCGGCGAGGCGCAGACCAAGCTCGATCAGTATCGCGCGACGTTCGCGTAGTTCGCAAACACCCCGACTGCATTGTGTGCGCCCGTTCAGCGCTCCTAGCAGTACAGCGCAAGGTCGACACACTGGCAGAACCGCGACTGTTAAGGAGCGGCCCCGAACCCTCGCAAACGCCTCATGCGCGCGAGGCCGCTTCCTGACGGGCGCGGTTCTGACCACTTTGCGCTGTACGGCTAGTGAGGCTGATCGGGCACTCGGTCGGGGTGTTTCTATGCGCCCACAATCGACCTGCATTGTCTCGCGGGTGCGATGCGCGGCGGGGTTGTGCCGGTTGGCCGCGCAGTCGGTGAAGACAGCCTATGGATCCTCGCGGGGTTCGTTCGCCCGGTAGGTGATCACTTCCACTTTTTCGAGCGTCACCAGCCCCTCACGGACCATCTCGTCGATGTGGGGCAACAGCCGGTCAATCTGCTCTCGGCTGTCGACAATCTCGATCACCATCGGAAGGTCCTCGGAGAGTCGGAGCAGTTTCGTCGTGTGGACGCGGCTGTGCGCGCCGAACCCCATCGGACCGCGTAGGACTGTCGCACCTGCCAATCGCAGTTCGCGCGCCTTGCTCACGATCGCTTCGTACAGCGGCCGGCCTTTCCAGGAGTCACTTTCGCCAACGAATATGCGAAGCAGGTACCCTTGTTGCGGCAACTTCATGGTCTCACACTCCCAACCACGACTGCGCGGCGCGGTAGCCTATCCAGACGGCCGGCAGCGCAAGGGCGTTGCTCAACAGCACGTTCCCCAGTGCGCGGGCGACCTCGCCGTCGTTTGCAAGGGCAAAAGTCTCCCAGCCGTACGAGGAAAACGTCGTGAAACCACCGAGCAGACCGACAAGCACCGCAAGACGGACCTCTTCGCGCACGAGAATAGGTCCCGCCAGCGCCGAGCCGACCAATCCGATCGCGAAACAGCCAATGACGTTGACGATCATTGTACCGGCGGGGAATGAACTCGCGGTAAGTTGCTGCGCGACTCCGGCCACAAGATAGCGCAAGACCGAACCGACCCCGCCGCCCAATGCGACCCACAGCACCTTCGTCATGGGGAACTCCAAATCTGTGCGCACCAAGTCGCGCGTGGAGCGTCCAATCATCACTGCACGGGCAGACCGTCCACCATTTGCATTGCGGCGTGAAGGTACCGCTCGCGAAACTCGTTCGGCGTCATGTGTGCCACGTCGGCGAGTTTTCCGAGCATGACGGGATCGTCAAGATCAGCTCGTTCGAGGCGGATCATGTATGCCCGCGCAACGCGGTAGTGGTCGGAGCGCACATCGACATGCCGAACACGGACGCGATTGGTGGCCGGGTCGATCAGTGCCGGAAACTTGATCGGCTCCAGGTTGCCGTTGATCATGGTGACGAGTAACCCGCCGTCGAGGTCTTGGTCGGGGGCGGTCAGGAGTCGAATGCAGCCGTGCCCCAGTTCTCTGCAATAGGCCATGTCGTAGGGCGTGGGGTCTGCCGATCGAAGCTCGTAACCCAACATGTGGTTGACCATCGACAACTTCTTGCCCCGCGCCTTGAATCGCGCCTCCAGCTCTTTTCGAAGCAGGAACCCGAGTGGTACTTCGGAAAGTCGAATGTGACCCGCCGCATCGACCGGCACCTCCTGACCGAGGAGCTTCTCGATCTCGTCCCGGTCGCCCAAGCGGTAGGCAAGTCCCTCGGCGATCACGGCAACGCCATCGGAACGCCCCATGGTCATACGCTTGAGCATCGCCCCTTCGACGACGTCCGCAATACTCTGCAGCGTCGTCATTTCAGCGAACTCCTCGGGAATGACCGTGACCGTCGCGCTGGCGGCCTGCCCGACACCCAGCGCAAGCCACCCGGCGGACCTCCCCATGACCGTCACCAGGAACCACCGCCCGGTGGTCAGTGAGTCGGTCATCAGGTTCTTGACGATTTGCGTCCCCAGAAATCGCGCCGTCGAGTACCCGAACGTCGTCGCATCCTGTGGAAGCGGAAGGTCGTTGTCGATGGTCTTGGGGACATGGACAACCCGAATGCGCGTTGCCAGCGCCTCCGCGATAAAACGGGAGCTGAGCGCAGTATCGTCCCCGCCGATGGTGATAAGGTGGGTTATCCCCATCTGGGTCAAATGGTGAAGTACGTGACTGAGTTTCTCAGGATCCGGCTTCGCGAGGGCGTTTCCGGCGACGGACGAGGCGTCGAGCAAGTTCGCCCGCGAAGTACGCAAGATGGAGCCGCCGTCGAAGTGAATTCGCGCCACGCGCGCAATGTCGAGCGGCGTCGAATGCGCCATTTCCGCAAAGGCGTTCGAACTGAGCCACTTGAATCCGTCGAAGAAGCCGATAACGCCCATGCCCTGGTTGATCGCTTCGATCGTGGCTGACCCAATGACTCCGTTGATTCCCGGGGCCGGTCCGCCTCCGACGACGATGCCGACACGCTGCTTGCTCACCACGCGATGCCTCCAAACTCGTGAACTGCGTCAGTCCGCAGCAGCCGTGCGTCCGCGGTCACGCCGACACCCGTTCCGTGAGCGCCAGCCGCAACATACTCGGTGGCGCCTTCTTTGCAATCGCGGGCGGCGTGCCGCTCGATCCGCCGAACGCCGGTCTGGCACGTCTCGTGGCCGGACACTAAAGCACGACTGGACACAAGTGCCGCCTGGGCGTTTGACGAAGGCACCTTGCCGACACGCGCGGGGATGTCACACCTTCGTGTGCAGCCACTTGCCATGTCCGAAACGCAAGGCCGCCAACACGGCTCGAACTGTCATGTCGCCGCACATGCCCATCCAGGCGCCCATCAGTCCCCACTCCAGTACATAGCCGCCGAGGTAGCCCAGAGGGAGGCGAACGCAGCCGACGCTCACGATCGTGAGCAGCACCGGAAAGCGTGTGTCGCCGGCACCGCGGAGCGCGCCGACGTAAACGATCGAGGTCGTCAGAAACACTTGATAGAACGCAAGGAGGCGCATCGCCGGCGGTCCGACGAAGTTGACCAGGGAATCTTCTTGCATCACCGCGAAAATGAGGTCCGCGCCGAGGAAGTACAGCGCCGTGAGTACGACGGCGAGAACACCACATTGCAGGACGGCTTCGTGTCCCGCGCCGATGGCCCGCTTGTGGTCTCGGGCACCGAGTGATTGACCGACGATAGTGGCCGTCGCCGTGGCATAGGCCACCGCCGGAAGATAGGTGAAGGCCTCGATGCGGACCGCGACGATGTGGGCGGCGTAGTAGGCCGCGCCCAACGTGCCTTCCGCCAAGTGGGCGATGAGCTTGAGGTAAATGAAATGCCCGGTCCACATGACAAGCCCGTCGAGGGCGGCCGGTCCGCCGATCCGCAGGATACGCCGCGCCGACTCTGGTATCGGTTTCAGGGCGGCGAAATCGACTTTCAGCCCGCTACGGCCACGGATAAAGACCCCGGCGATCAGCAATCCTCCGATGACACGACCGGTGACGGTCCCGATGATGATCCCGTCGATTCCGAGTTCCGGGACGGGTCCGGCGCCGAAGACAAAGGCGTAGGAGACGATGATATTGACGACGTTGACAACCGTGAGGACCTTGAGCGGTGTGCGCATGTCGCCCACACCGCGCAGGGCGGCGGCACCCACCAGCGTCACGCTGGTAAACACGTGCCCCATCCCCTCGATGCGAAGGTACCGCACGACGGTGTCGTACCTGGCGCCGGCCATGTTCTGCAAACCGGCGAACGTGGGCGCGAGGACGTAGATCATCGCGGCTGCGACGATTCCCATCCCGGCGGCCAGACCGAGCGACTGATTCGAGAAGTGGTTGGCCTGCGTCCGGCGTCCGGCGCCGGCGGATCGGGACACCAGCGCGGTCGTGCCGGTTCCGACAAGCATGAAGAGCATCGAGATAAGCCATGCGACGTACGCGGCGAGTCCGATTGCGGCGGTCGCGTCGACGCTGATCTGTCCGGCGAGGAAGACGTCGAAGACGCCCACAAGGGAATTGAGGAGTTGCTCGCCGAGGACCGGGATAGCGAGTGTGAATACCGCTCTGCGCAGCGGTCCACAAACGGCGGGCGCGGCGACACCGCACGCGGGATCGTCGGGCGATGAATCACGCCTGGGCGGTGGCGGTTGGCTGTCTGTGCGCACGGTGCAAGCACTCTGGCGGGACAATCGCTGCCACGTCGGACGCTATCGCCCGCGCGACATCCCGTCAAACGAGTGCATGATCGGTCGAAGTCACCTATTCTGCGGGAATTGATCGGACCGATAGGTGGGATATAATCCGCCCGGGTCGATCGGGCTCTTTTCGGCGAGTTCGACAGCCGACCCCGTCCGCGCCCGGTCCTGATCGGCGATGGAAGCCACTTCCACTTTCGGCGGCGCGGCTGCGGCCTTTGGCGAGGAGCATTTGGGTGCTGATCATATTGCGGGCCATCTTCGTGTTGGCGCTCGGCGTCGTCGCAATCACCTTCATCGTCGGCGACGAGGCGCCGGCGAGCAGTATGGGGTGGTTCACCGAGAACCCCGACCTGCTGCTGATCAGTTGCCTGGGCATCGCGCTCATCGTCATCGCGGTCGACATCTTCATTCCGCAGAAATCTCTGAAGGCGATTTCCGGGGTGTTTTTCGGCATCGTGGTCGGGATGGTGTTTGCCTTCGGTCTATCTCTGATCGTGGATCTGGCGGTCGGCTCTCTGACCAGGACGTTTCCGCAACTGCGTAATCCGGTCTTTGCGGAGATCCCGGTTCCGACCACGGTCATCAAGAAGGACCCGACGACCGGCGCCCGCCGACACGAACATGAAATCTCCATCGAGCGGCAGCAGATCGGCTACAGCGATCACCCGTTCGTCAGCACGGTGAAACTGACCATCGGCGTGATCTGCTGCTATCTCACGGTGAGTTTCATCCTCCAGACGAAGGACGACATCCGCTTCGTGATTCCGTACGTGGAGTTCGCCAAGCAGGCCAAGGGCGGGCGGCCGCTCATCCTCGACACTTCCGCGATCATCGATGGTCGCATCGCGGATCTCAGCGATACCAAGCTGTTCGAGTCCGAAGTGGTGGTCCCGCGGTTCGTGCTGACCGAGTTGCAGATGGTCGCCGACAGCCAGGACAAGCTGAAACGCAATCGAGGCCGGCGTGGTTTGGACGTGCTCAACAAGCTGCAATCCAGCAAACTCACCGAGATAAACATTCTCGAAGACAAACCCGAGCCCGGTGGACCCACCGCGGTCGACGAACGGCTGGTCGACCTGGCCCAGAAAATCGACGGGCGTATCGTGACGACCGACTACAACCTCAATCAAGTCGCGCAGGTCCGCGGCGTCGACGTGCTCAACCTCAATGATCTGGCGAACGCTTTGAAGCCGATCTTCCTTCCGGGCGAGACCCTGCAGGTCAAGGTCATCAAGACCGGTGAGGAAGCCGGGCAGGGAATCGGCTACCTCGACGACGGCACGATGGTGGTGGTCGAAGGCGGCCGGGACCACATCGGGCAGATGGTCGGCATCTCGGTGACCAGCGCGTTGCAAACGTCCGCCGGCAGGATGATTTTCGGGCGCCCGAGCGGACAAGCGCCAACGCGTAAGCAGCGCCCCAACCCGCGCACCGACACCTGACACCCAACTTGCCATGAGCAGCGCGGCTGGGTCTAATGTCCGCGCTGCGATGACTCGTTCGCTTGGCGAGCCGCCACACAGGAGTGCAACATGACCGAGTGCAAAGTGTCCGTCATCATCCCCGCCGCCGGCAAGGGCGAGCGGTACGGAAGCGACGGGAACAAGACGTTTGCCAATCTGGACGGGCGGCCGATTTTCCTTCGCACGCTTGAGCACTTCATCAACCGCGACGACGTGTGCCAGACGATCCTGGTCGTCTCCGGCGCCGACCTGTCGCAAATGAAGGAGAAATACGCGGCGAACCTGGGTTTCATGGGCGTGACCCTCGTCGAGGGCGGCGACCGGCGGATGGACTCGGTCCGCGCCGGGCTCGAGAAGGTCAGCGAAGACGCCGACCTGGTCGCAATCCACGATGCGGTTCGACCGTGCGTATCGAAGGCGATGATCGACGCGGTGTTCGCCGAGGCGTCCAAGAGTTCGGCCGCCATCCTGGCAAGCCCGTTGCACGGCACGATCAAGCGGGTGAGCGGCGACGGCGTTATCGACGCGACGGTCCCCCGCGCCGGGTTGTATGAAGCGCAGACGCCGCAGGTGTTCAAGCGGCAGGCCATCGTCGCGTTGTACGCGGACCCACCCGACGGCGCCGACGAAGCGACCGACGACGCGCAACTGATGGAGTTGGCCGGGCAGACTGTTACGATCGTCGCATCCGATCCGTCGAATCTGAAGATCACCGCGAAGCCGGACCTCTCACTGGCGAAGGCGATTCTCAAGTCGCGCCCCGCAGACAAGCCCATCAAGCCCTTCGGCGCGTTTGAGGAGGCACAGTGGTAGTGTGCTGCCTCAGTCGGAATTGGACATTCCCTGATCCGGGCTTAGCTTGTCCGGAGAGAGGAAATGACCATGAAGAACGGACGCAGGAAGTTCACGGGTGAGGAGAAGATGGCGATTCTGCGTCGGCATGCCGACCCCGTCGCGTCAGCCACAGTCCCGAAACACGCAGCGCGTCAGCGGATTTCCACGTATCCTCGATGTTCTCCGACTGACGGATGCGGATGGCCGAGTGTTTCGGGGTCTTCCAAAGCGCCAGCGTCAACAATCTGAAGAACGTCGTATTCGACATGCAATAAAACAACGGTGCCATCAGCGGCGGCACGTTCAACAACGACGGAACCGTCGTTCGATCGGCGGGCACTGGCGATGTGAGCATCGGTGCGACCATGGACGACACCGGACTCATCCACAACCAAGCCGGCGCGCTCAGACTTTCCGGCGGTGGCTTCTTGATGGGTGTCGGAACGGTCTTCGGCGACGTCATCAACGACGGCGGCGCCACCGCACCCGGTCTCTCAGCCGGCGAACTCACTGTCGATGGCGACTGCACACAAGGACTCAATGGCACATTCGACGCCCTTGCGATGCCGGCTGGTTACGAGATCGTGTACCACCCGACCGACGTCATCATTCGGACGAGCCTTGTGTCGCCCGACTTGAACGGCGACGGGTTCATCAGCCTGCTGGATTTCGGTGTGTTTCAGGCGTGTTTCCGCGGCGCCGGCGCTCCGCCGCCCGCGAGCTGCAACGAGGAAGGCGTCAACACAGACCTGGATGCGGATGGCGACGGCGATCTCGACGACTGCGCGATTCTCTTCGCGGCGGTCAAGGCCTGGTCGGCACGGTCTGCATGTGGCGCCAAGGACCGTGTACGCCTCGCCAGCGGGCGACATACGATTCGAGGTCGGAGTGGGGACCGGGGAAAACCCGGATCCCTACCCCGACCTAAAATGCCGGCAACGTCACCGATCCGCGGAGTATGAAGTCTGCATCAGTCGTTCTACTCGAAGATCTCGATGACTTCCGAAACCGTATAAGCTCCGAACTGATCGCCTACAACCAGCGGCTGGGAACAGGACGTGTGAATCGTGACCGCGCCGTTGACGCCGTCGTCGACGACGGTATTCGCCGGCAGCTCTGTTGCGCCCACGGCCGGGCCGAAGACGAGCACGCCCTGATCACTCGTGACCTGCATCGAGGCTATCCCGATGCAATCCGGGCAGCAATTCACCTTTGGTTGGCCCTTGAACTTGAGGTGATT
>JAJDDR010000271.1 GCA_029260255.1 Phycisphaerae bacterium | reverse complement strand
CCGGCTGTGGCCGCTACCACCACCGGACGGTTCGCGTTCGCGTGGAGCGTCATGCTCATGAGCACCGGTGGTCCGCCAAGTGGTGCAAGAGGTGCCGAGTTGAGTATCGTGTCTGTTCGGAGTGCGAAACGACGTCGCACGAGCACGCGCGCAAGACCCGCGTCCGCAAGGGAAAGCGTCGCATCGACAGGTGAGCCGCAACACCGAACGTCGAGTTCACCGGTTGGAAACCGGTGCCACACTTCCGGTCTAGGGCGCTTTGGGCGAGGTCGCGTAGCCGGGTGGGGTGCGCGGTGCGAACGGGTGTTCCGCCAGGTCGGGATCGACGGCGAGGTTGCGGAGTGTCAGCTTCGTGGCACCTTCTTCGCCGGTGACGGGATGGCGCCGGATGCGCTCGACGCGTCGTGGCAGGTGGTCTTCCACGGAGAAGAACCAGCGTGCGTCGAGGTTGGCGACGCTGTAATGCACGAATATCTCGTGGCACTTCTCGCCGGCGATTTCCGCGATGCCCTGCAATCGCAGGATTTCGGCGTTGAGTTCGTCGGCAAACGGCGTCGCATGAACGAACTCGAGCATCCGCACGTGCGCGAATGGTCGAGCGGCGTCGCCGAGGAATCCGTAGTCCGATCCGATGTGCACTGTTTTCGCGGCGTGATCGACGAGAAAGAAGGACCCGTTGTCGCCGCCGCCGGTGAACGCGCGTGTTGTCGCCGAGCCGGCGCGCCCCACCGCTATGTCGAAGCGAAACCGCTGCTTCGCTCGCGACATGTCTCCGCCGAGAATCACGATTCCCTCCACCGGTCCGGTGAACGGTCTCAACCAGCCGGTTGCTTCGAGGCGGGCGTCGTAACGAACGAGCCGAACGGCGCGGGTGGGGGCGTCGACTTGCTCGAGAATCTCGACGGCGCGGGGGTCCCTCTGCGAGGCGGTTTCCTGACCGAGCGCCGTGGCGAAGGGCAGTAGCAGGACGAGTGCGGTTCGCGTTGCGAGCCGGGTCGGGCGCGGGGAAGTTGTCGAATCATGCCCACGCAAGCGCGGGCATGCCACCCGGAATGGGATGCGCGAGACGCGAGACACGGTACAGTTCTCCTTGCCGACATTTGGCAGTCGACAGACCCCCGATTATAGACCGCGATTCGTCGACTGCACGAACTTCATTTCGCGACTCGGTCCAGTGGGGTGTGACCATTGATTGTGGCATGCCAGGGGTAGGGCGGGTTCCACCCGCCTTCTTCCTCGGTTGCGGCGGGTAGAACCCGCCCTACGGCATGCCCCTGACCAACGATGCCACAGAGAATGGTCACACCCGTCCAGTGCGGACCTGTCGGGGGGCGGCGAATTGGGTTAGTATCTCTCCCGGTGTAAGATGGAGATTGCGACATGAGCGCCAATCCACAAGAAAGTCTCGAGTTGCTTCGGGCCGCTCTGGCGATGGCCGCGGCTGACGGACGCATTTCAGGCCACGAAAAAGCGCTGCTCAAGGCGCTGGCACAGCGTGCCGGCGTGGGTGCGCTATCGCTGGACGCGATGGTCGCGGACGCGGTCAACAACCCGGCGTCGCACGATACGCTGTTCCAACGGGCCATCGATGACCCCGAGCGAGCCATGCAGCTGCTCGTGGCCGTTGCGCAGATCGACGGGAAGATCAGCGAAGAAGAACGCAACCTGTTGGTGGATATCTCGTTCGTGCTGGGGGTGTCGGCGGAGCGATTCAACGAGATCTTCCAAGCCGGGTTGGCGTCAGTCAAGCGGGTGCGCAAGCAACGCGAGGGTGGGTGATGGGTCTGGCACGCGAGGGGTTTCCGCAGATGGCGGTGAGCACGGTGGTGCTCGGTGCGGGGATCTGGGTGGCGACGGTGTGGTGGTGGCCGGCGACTTTAGCGCTGGTGGCGGTTTGGGTCTGGTCGATCGCTTTCTTCCGCGATCCAAAACGCGAGGGCAGGTTCGCTCGCGGGGAGTTGTGCGCGCCGGCCGACGGAACGGTGCACGACATCCGCGCGTTCGACGCATATCCGTCGTTCGACGGGCCGGTGGTGCGGGTCGGGATATTTCTGAGCCTGTTCAACGTCCACATCAACCGCTCGCCGTGCGCCGGGCGGGTGAGATCGGTCGAATATCGCCCGGGGAAGTTCTACGCGGCGATGAGCCCGAAAGCCATCGAGCGGAACGAGTCGAACACCTTGGTGATCGACCCGACCGCCCCACTGCCGGGTCCGGTGGGCGTGCGACAGATCGTCGGTGTTGCGGCGCGGCGCATCGTGTGCCACGCGGGCGAAGGAAGCGAACTCGGGATCGGCGAGCGCTTCGGCTTGATTAAGTTCGGATCGCGCACGGAGTTGATCGTTCCCAAGCTCGCAGGAACGGAAGTCCTGGTCAACATCGGCGACAAGGTGCGTGCCGGGCTGACGCCCATGGTCCGTCAATCGCCGGTTTCCGATGAGGAAAGCAAAGATGCCGCCCACGCTGAAGCTACGGGAGGAGCAGCACCAAAAGCCTCGCCGGCGACGGCTTAAGTCGATCGCCGTCCTGCCGACGCTGGTGACGCTGGGGAACCTGGTCTGCGGTTTCTCGGCGATCCATTTCGGTCTGCGCGCGATGTACGCCGCGGGCGCGGGTGTGGATTCGTCGGTCGCTGCAACGCTGGACAGCCAACTGGTCGAGCGCGTGCTGCCGTCGTTCCTGTCGATCGGGGCGATGCTCATCTTCCTCGGCATGGTGTTCGACATGCTCGACGGCATCGCCGCGCGGCTCACCAAGCAGGCGACCGAGTTCGGCGCTCAGATCGACTCGATGGCCGATGTGGTGACGTTCGGCGTCGCACCGGGCATTCTGGTGGTGTCGCTCATGATGCGCGAATGGCACGGGGAACTCGTGGTGACGCCGCTCAGCGCGCATGCGTTTGGTCGCGCCATGTGGGTCTGCGCGGCCGCGTACTGTATCTGCGGCGCGGTGCGGCTGGCGCGATTCAACGTGGAGCACCAGCGGGAAGACTTCAGCCATCGCAGCTTTCGTGGGCTGCCGATACCCGGGGCGGCGGCGGTGGTAGCGTCGCTGGTCATGCTGCACGAGCACATCGGTGCGGCGTTCGGCGATGTGCTTCTCTGGGCGCTTCCGATTGTGACGCTTACGACGGCGTTCCTGATGATCAGCCGCGTGCGCTACGAGCGGATCACGCAGGTCTACTTGATTAGGAAACGCCCTTTCGAGCATCTGATCGCGTTTGTGGTGATATTCGTGCTGTTCTGGTCGTTCAAGGCTCAGACACTGGCGGTTCTGTGCTGCCTTTACGCGATCAGCGGGCCGGCGTTGGTTCTTTTTCGCCGGACGCGAGGCGAGTCCCGGAACCCTGCGGGCGGTTCCGGCGATGGGGAAAACGGGGTTGACACGCACGTTGACCACGGATAATGTTCGGCAAGTGTTTGGTATTTTGAGGCGGACGCGGGCATGGCTTCTGATGACGTGAGAGTACGGTTTGCACCATCGCCCACGGGGTATTTACACGTGGGGGGCGCCCGGACGGCGCTGTTCAACTGGCTGTTTGCGCGGCACCACGGGGGCACGTTTGTTCTGCGTATCGAGGACACCGACCGCAGCCGGCACGTGTCGGACTCCGTCGCCAAGATCACCGACGATCTCCGGTGGCTGGGGCTCGATTGGGACGAGGGTCCGGAGGTCGGCGGGGACGCGGGACCGTACTTCCAGAGCGAGCGCCTCGCCCTGTACAGCGAGCAGACCAATCGGTTGCTGGAATCCGGCGACGCCTACTTCGCGATGGAATCTCCGGAGGAGCTGGCCGCAATGCGAGAGAGTGCGGCGTCGGAGAAGCGTTCGCTAAGATACGCTCGACCCGATCCGCTGCCGACGGTGGCCGAGGGTCTGGCGGCGCGTGAGTCCGGGTGTGGCGTCACCATCCGGTTCAAGATGCCGGACCGCGACATCGTGGTGAACGATCTGGTTCTTGGGGCGGTCCGCATCGCGCAGGAAGAACTCGAAGACTTCGTGATTCAAAAGAGCGACGGCTGGCCGACGTACCACTTTGCGTGTGTGGTCGATGACGCGCTGATGCGCATCAGCCACGTGCTCCGCGGTCAGGAGCACCTCATGAACACGCCGAAGCACGTCGCGCTTCAGGCGGCGCTCGGCTTTTCGGTGCCCGCATACGCCCATCTGCCGATCATCTTCAACATCGACGGCTCTAAGATGAGCAAGCGAGACAAAGAGAAGGCGCTTAAGAAGGGTCTGCCGCCGCCGGAGATCGACGTTCACGATTTTCGCGCCGCGGGGTACCTGCCCGAGGCGCTCTTGAATTTCATATCGTTGCTGGGTTGGAATCCCGGCGGTGATCGCGAGGAGATGACGCTCGACGAGACGGCGGGTCTTTTTTCCGTGGATCGCATCGGTTCGGCCAACGCGAAGTTCGACCGCGACAAGCTCGTTGCGTTCAACACGGATTGGAACGCGCGCGTTTCGGCCGAGCGATCGCTCGCCGGGTTGAAGGATTTCGCGGCGGTCAACGATGCCGCCCTCCTCTCGCTCAGCGACGACGCGCTTACCTATCTGCTACGGGTCAGCCAGGGCTTTCGCACGTTTCGCGACATCGAGGGCAAGGCGTCGTTCCTGGTTACGCCGGACGACGCGATCGAGTATGACCCGAAGGCGGTCAAGAAAGTTCTGGCCAAGAACGACGACGCCGGGTACGCCATGCTCGAATCCCTGCTCGGCCCGCTCGAGGCGACCGGGGATTGGGCTCCCGAGCCGCTCGAGGCGCTCCTCACGGGTCTTTGTGCGTCGAACGGAATCAAGCTCGGTGCCGTCGCCCAGCCGTTGCGTGTGGCGGTGACCGGTTCGACGGTGAGCCCGCCGATTTATGACACTCTCGTCATACTCGGTAAGGAGCGTAGCATGAACCGCATTCGCCGGGCGCTGGAGTTGCGACGGGCAACAGCATAACGAGGTCGAAGAGGAACGCTCAATGTCATTACTTGTCACTGGCAGCATCGGCATCGACACGGTCAAGACGCCGCACGGATCGGCGGACGACGTTCTCGGCGGAACGGCGGTCTATTTTTCGTTCGCGGCGAGGCATTTCACGTCCGTCCGGCTGGTTGGCGTAGTCGGCGACGACTTTCCCGAAAAGCACCGCGCTATTCTCGCCCGGCGCGAGATCGATCTCGCCGGTTTGGAAACGCGCGCGGGAAGCAAGACGTTTCGCTGGAGCGGCAACTACCACGGTGCCATGAACGAGGCCGAGACCGCGTCGGTCAGCCTGAACGTGCTCGCCGAGGCCGGTCCGAAGGTGCCCGCGGCGTTCGCGGACAGCGAATTCGTGTTCCTGGCCAACACGCACCCCGTGCTGCAACGCGAATTGCTCAGCCAACTTACCTCGCCGAAGCTAACGGTCTGCGACACGATGAACCTGTGGATCGATAACGAACGGGACGAACTGCTCAAGACGCTGTCGATGGTCGACGGGATCATCATCAACGACGCCGAGGCGCGGCAGCTTACCGGCTGCATCAACTTCGTCGATGTCGGTGAGGCGCTTCTGTCGCTCGGTCCCAAGTTCGCGGTGATCAAGAAGGGCGAGCACGGCGCGCTGCTGGTGACGGCCGACGGACCGACGGCGATCCCGGCGTTTCCGACGAAGATGGTGATAGACCCCACCGGCGCGGGCGACAGTTTCGCCGGAGGCGTTTTGGGGTATCTGGCCGAGTGCGGCGCGCACGACACGGCCGCGCTGCGCCGGGCGATCGTCCGGGGGACGATCTGCTCTTCCTTTGCGATCGAGGGGTTTTCGCTGGACCGGGTGCTTCAGATCGGACGTGCGGACATCGACAAGCGTGTGCGCGAGTTCACGGGCATGTTGCGGATCGAGTGAGGTGCGGGTTTTCGTGGCGATCGAGTTGGAGCACGCTTTGAATCGGATGCTGTGCCGTGCGGTTGATTCGCTCGTGGGTTTTCGGAAAGACGTGCGATGGGTGAAAGAGTCTCAGATGCATCTGACGGTCAAGTTCCTGGGTGAAGTTCCGGACGCCGGCGTTCCCGACGTTTGCGACGCGGCGGACCGGTTCGCGGCCGCGTCGCGTCCGTTCTCGCTGACGCTGGACCGCTGCGGCTGCTTCCCGCCGGTCGGGAAGGTGCGTGTGGTCTGGGGCGGTGCCGCCGCGACGCCGCCCGAGTTGCTCGCTTGCGCCGCGCGCTGCGAGGATGAATATGCGCGACTCGGGTTCGCGCGCGA
>JAJDDR010000028.1 GCA_029260255.1 Phycisphaerae bacterium | reverse complement strand
TCACCCCCGAGAAGATCCTCAAAGCGCTCAAGCAGAAGCGCGCCGCGGAGGAATCGGTAACGGTGTGACGAACGGGGGCACGAGGGTATGATGGCTGAGTGGCCGGATTGGTGGTCCTGGGAGTTGGAGTTGTCGCCGCATCTGCTCAAGCGGATGGGGGACAGAGGCTTTGATGAACCGGACCTTCGCTTGATGTTGGAGGACGGCTCCGGCTATCATGCCGATTATGAACCGGGGCGGTGGGTCGTGGAAACGCGGCACGCGGGTGCTGCCTGGGAGGTCATCGTTGAGCCCGACCCACGGGAGAAGATGCTCGTCGTCGTGACCGCGTATCCGATCGAGTAGAGCGGAGACTGGGGTGATGAAACAGCGATACATGGAGGTGACCTTTCATAACGGAAAGGCACTCGCCGCCTACTTGTACCTTCCACGCAATCCGGGAGACGTGAGCGCGCGCACGGCGAAGCACGGCGAGGGCCTGCTCATCGACTTCGCCGCCGACGGCCGGGCAATCGGCATCGAGATCACGGCGCCCGCCCGAGTAACGCTCGACACTCTGAATCGGGCACTTGCCACGGTCAAGCAGGCGCCCGCGACAGCCGAAGAGCTGCGCCCCCTCGCCGCCGCGTAACAGCATCGTCGACAACCACGAACCCCGAGGATCCTGCGGCGCCAAAGAGAATGGCGAAGTGCCACACCGCTGGTATTCGGCGCTGCCCGTTACCCCGCGTCGCGTTCGATTCCCTGTTCGATCCACAACCGCGCCAACCGGTCAATCGGCACACCCGTCTGTCGGCTGCAAGCCTGGAGCTTGCGTTTGGTTGCGGAGGATAACTTGACGTGGACCATTGTTTGCTCGCGCCTGAGGAATCGTGTCAACGGTTCCGGGTACTCCTCGGGCGAAAGAACCTGTCCTCTTCCCTGTTCGACGAGATCAAACGCTGACACACGCTGGATCTCACGCACGTATGCACGCTCGCCCTTCGTTGCCCGCTTGGGGAGTTTTCGGGTCATTGTCTCACCTGACGCCTGAAACGCTTTCGCTCCGCATCAGTCATGCGGTTCACGTGAAACACGCGCAGCACTTTCGCCTCACCTGATTGTACCACTCGCCCGGCGGCGAGCAAATACGATCCCGCTCGATTCCGGCCAAAGATCTCGTAGCCGATCAACCGTCCGCGCCGGCAGCGAATAATCAGATGCCGCCCGCGGAGCATCTCGGCAACGTCTTCGTCGTTGTACCCGTGATGATACGCTGAATCCGTGAATTCCAACTCCCCGTATCGCGGAAGCATGCTGGGAGCTTACACCGCAATTCGCCCCGGGGAAACTCCCTCGGGCCGGTCGCCGAGGCTGGTCTCATCGTCAGTTGGAGTTTCAGGCATATCGCTCACTTACGAACCCCGCGGTCCCTACGGCGCCAAGGAGATCGGCGAAGGCAGTACCCTCCCCGTCCTCGGCGCGGTCGCCCACGCCATCGCCAACGCCACCGGCGTGTGGATCAAAGACCTCCCCATCACCCCCGAGAAGATCCTCCGCGCCCTCAAGGAAAAACGCGCGGCGAAGGAATCGGTGATGGTGCAACACGCGAGGGCGCGAACGCGATTCACTTCTCGCCGCTGGCGTGGTAGGATACTCACCAGGGACGGTGATCGACCAACATTGGATCACGAGCGCATCGCCGACTTCTGTCGCCGGCACCGCATCCGGCGATTGGCCTTGTTCGGCTCCATCCTGCGGGAGGACTTCGATCCCGAGAGCGACGCCGATGTGCTTGTGGAGTTCGAGCCTGGCGCGCGCACGGGCCTCGCGTTCTTCGGCATGCAGGACGAGTTGTCCAAAGTTCTGGGACGTACGGTTGATCTGAACACCCCCGACTGCCTGAGCAAGTACTTTCGAGACACGGTCCTGCGGAACGCACAGGTGCTGTATGACGCAGCATGACGACGACGTCCCCATGCGACACATGCTCGACTACGCGCGGACGGTGCGTCTTCATCAGGAGTGAACATGCCAAAGGACTTTATTGCAATACTCCACGCTGCCGGCCGTGTCTGCACTGACCTTGCCAGGCTTTCCAGGAGCGCGACCAAGCTCTTCGGAAATCGGAATGCTCAGCCCCAATCACGCAAAACGCGCTCCCGACACATTCCGCAAGAGGAGAAGGACATTGTGTGGCGCCGAGACCAAGGACGTTGCGTCACCTGCGGATCGAACGAAAAACTGGAGTTCGATCACATCATCCCGTTTTCCAAAGGCGGCAGTAACACGGCACGGAACATCCAACTCCTGTGCGAACAGTGCAAATCGGAAGAAATCGGATCGTGTTTGACCGTGCGTGCCGCTCTTTGGCTCAGCGAAGGGTGAAGGACTGACGGGTTGCCCACTTCTAGAGAGCGTGTCGACCTACTCGCACCCGTCCGCACGGAATTGGTACTTTCGGGTGCCGGAACCACAGGTACAGCGCGGGCGACAGGCCATCTACGACCTGTCGATTCAGCCGATCCCGACCGAAACAACAGACCTCAAAGCCATGGGCCACCCGTCCAAGCTTCTCGCGCTCCGCCTGCTGTTGCGTGTGCCGGGCTCGCCGTGGTAGAGTTTGCGCTACGTTTCACCCCTTTCGGAGAAGACAAATGCACCGTTCAACGTCTCGCCCGCGCAGTGCTCTTGCAGCCCTGCTCCACTACACCGGGCTCTTGTTGCTTGTCCTCGTCGCGCTGGTCGCGGGATGCCCACTCGCGCCTGTGACTACCGATCAATTCGAGATCACCGGCACGGAATTGATATGTCCGGGTGAAATCGTCGAATTGGGCACGACCCATACCATCGAAGTCCGCGTTGTCGGCGGCTTTGATGCCTTCCGGGCCGTATCGCGAATGGCGATCAACTGGTCGTTCGAGAGCACCGACGGCGGCCACATTGCGCTGCAAGACACGAACACCCTGTTTGAGAGGTTTGCCTCGTCAAGCCCATTCGAGACTTCCGGTGCTCGGGGAACGACGTCAACGCGATTCGAGGCAACCGCCGCCGGGACCGTCAGCATCACCGCGGACATCACCCTTACGGACATTCAAAACGATGTGGTGACGTTCCGGAATGTGTGCGTGGTGAACATCTCGGATGGAACGGACACGACCGACACCGGCGCGGAGGGCGATGATGATGACGACGGCGCGGGTAACTCCGGCGATAACTGCCCCATGATTGCCAATGCCGACCAAGCCGATGCCGACGGCGATGGCATCGGCGACGTCTGCGATGTGGGCGGCACGTGGGAGTTCACGGTGACGGTCAGCGCCGCCAGCGGCGCATGTCAGGACGAAACCGGCCGTGTAAGGGTCGACCAGATCAGCGTCGAGCAGACCGGAACCGACATCGTCCTCACCGGATGGGTCAACAACCCGAACAACATGCTCACGGGCACCCTGATCGGAACGGCGTTCGAGTTCAGCGGCGACGTTGCCGAAGACGGCGGAACGACACACAGCGAGTACACCACGACAATCAACCCGTCGGACTCTCCGCTGACCCTGACCGGTACCGAAGTGTGGAACTGGAACGCGGGCGCTTGCCCCAATGGCGAGGCGAACGTCACCGCCGTGAAAGCGTCGGAGTGAGCCGGATCACAGGTGGACGGCGGTCGAGACGCGGGCTATTCTCGCGGGCATGCCATTGAAACCCAAACGGCGATGCATGCTTGCGCTGGAGGACGGCACGGTTTTCGTGGGCGGGGCGTTCGGGGCAACCGGGACGCAGAGCGGCGAGGTCGTCTTCAACACTTCGCTGACCGGGTATCAGGAGATACTCACCGACCCGTCCTACTGTCGGCAGATCGTCACCATGACGTCGCCGCACATCGGCAACTACGGCGTCAACACCGAGGACGAAGAGTCGGCGCGGCCGCAGGTCGCGGGCTTCGTTGCGAGGCAGATCGCCGGTCGATACAGCAATCACCGGGCCGAAGGCGGGCTTGGTGAGTACCTGCAGCGTCACGGCGTGATCGGCATCGAGGGAATCGACACGCGCGCGCTCACGAAGCTGCTGCGCGTCGAGGGCTCGATGCGCGGACTCATCACAACCGAGCACGACGACCCCGCGCAGTGCGTCAAGTTGGCCCGAGAAGCCGCTCCGATGGAAGGTGCGGATCTCGTCTCCGAGGTGGCGCCGACGGAAACGTCGACGTGGTCGACCGGATTGAGCGCGGACACGGGTGATCAGCCAAGCGCACCGCATCGCGTGGTCGCGATCGACTGCGGCATGAAGCGCAACATCCTCCGTCACCTCGTCACCCGATCGGGACCGGTGACGGTCGTTCCGCCGACACTGTCCGCGGACGCGATTCTCCATCTCCGCCCCGACGGCGTCTTCGTCAGCAACGGTCCCGGCGATCCGTCGGCCGTGCATGCGACCATCGAGACTCTCCGCGGACTCGTCGGGCGCGTGCCGATCTTCGGTATCTGCCTGGGTCATCAGATGCTGGCGCTGGCGCTCGGCGCGTCGAGTTTCAAGATGAAATTCGGCCATCGCGGCGCGAACCAGCCGGTGCGAAACGAGATCACCGGGCGCGTCGAGATCACCTCGCAGAACCACGGCTTCGCAATCGATCCGCAATCACTCGAGCGGTCCGGCGCTATCGTCACGCACGTCAATCTCAACGACCAGACGCTCGAGGGCTTCTCGCATCCGGACAAGCTCCTCTTCGCCGTGCAGTACCATCCCGAAGCCAGTCCCGGCCCGCACGATGCGACGTACCTGTTCGACTCATTCTGCGAGATGATGTCGACCGGTCGGTCCGCACATACGGTTTGAACCGGGCGGCGCGAGCCGCGGGGGGCGGGGCCACCCGGGGAGCGCCGCGCGGGCGGGGCG
>JAJDDR010000270.1 GCA_029260255.1 Phycisphaerae bacterium | reverse complement strand
CGCGGCATGGGCGGCGATCGGGAGTCAAGGGGGGGGTGTTGGTGAAGGTCAGGTTGAGGCGCGGAGCGCCGATACGGCGAGCAGCGCCCATCCGACGATCATGGCGCCGCCGCCGATGGGCGTGATCATGCCGAGTTTGTCGATGCCGCTGAGCGCGAGCGCGTAGAGGCTTCCACTGAACAGGATGATTCCGATAAGGAAACTCCACCCGGACGCGTTGATCATGGGGCTTGCGGCGCGACTTGCGAGCCACGCGACCGCCAGCAAGGCGAATGCGTGGTACATCTGGTAGCGGGCGCCGGTCTCGAATACCTCGATATGTCGCGGTGTGATCTTGTCTCTGAGCCCGTGAGCGCCGAACGCGCCGGCCGCCACGCTGATGAGACCGTTGGTCGCGGCGATTGCGAGCCAGGTGTTCCAGTTCATGGCAGTCTGCTTTCCGACGTTGCGTCTCTGGCGTCGTTGACCTCGACGTCGACGAAGCCGTGGTCTGTTTGTGTGCCGGGGTGGATGGTGACGATACGCGACTTGAAGTGCTCGGCCATCTTGCGTTTGAACGCGCCGCGGATGGGCGGAACCAGCAAGGCGAACCCTATCAGGTCGGTGATGAGACCGGGCGTGATCAAGACGACGCCGGCGACGAGGATGAGGAGCGCGTCGACGATCTCGGATGTGGGCATGCGCCCCGCGCTGAGGTCGGCTTGAACCCGCGCCCACGTGCGAAAGCCCTCACGTCGCGCGAGCGCCGCGCCCAGGATGCCGGTGATGAGGACCAATGCTATGGTCGGACCGAGTTCGATCGCCTGAGCCACGCGAAGTAGAAGGGCCAGCTCGATCAGCGGTATCGTGACGAATAGAATGAGTAACCAGACGAACATTGATTGATCACCGGTTGGAAACCGGTGCCACACTCTTGGGCGCGATTTTGGGTTTTCGGTTTTGGGTTTTCGGTTTTGGGTTTTCGATTTTCGGTTTTCCGAGTGCTATGCCAAGCGGATGGCCAGCATGGTGATGTCGTCGCTCTGGGCGGCGTCGCGACAGTGGGCGACGATGGCCTTTCTCATGCGTTTGATTAACCCATGCGGGTTGAGATCGCCGCTCTGCGCCAGGATCTCCTCCATCCTGTCCTCGCCGAACTGATTCTCTTCGGTGTCCATGGCCTCGTGTACACCGTCGGTGTAGGTGAACACGAGGCAGGGCTCTGGGCCTAGTTCGACGGTGTGGGCGGTGTAGGGCGAGTCGCTCACGACGCCGAGGGGATAATCCGCCGGGGCGTGCAGCACTCTTGGTGCTTCGGGGTCGCGAATCAGATACGGCAGATGGTGTCCGGCGGTGACAAACGTCAAGGTTCGTTTCCTGGGATCGAGGATGGCCGCGAGGCAGGTGATGAACTTGGTCGCATCGGTGTTGACGTAGATCAAGTTGTTCCATCGCTCGACCAGCGCGCCGAGATCGTCACAGTCTGGCAGGGTCATGCGGACGGCGGCCTGGAGGTTGGACATCAGGAGCGAGGATGCGACACCTTTTCCGGTCACGTCGGCGACGAGAAACCCGACGCGGCCGTCTTTCATCTCGACGACGTCGTAGTAGTCTCCGCTGACGAGTCGTCCGGGATCGTTGAGCACTGCAAACGTCATGTGGTCGTGCTCGGGGAGGGAAACGGGGAAGAGGCCTTCCTGGATCTCGCGTGCCAGGTTGATTTCCTTTTCCAGGGCGAGCTTCTTCTTCTGCTCGTCGACCAGGCGGCCGTTGATCAATCCGATCGTCACCTGGCGTGCCAGCGCCGCTAGAAAGTCGAGGTCCTCCTTGTTGTATTGCGTGCCTGTGGACGTCCGGTCGCCGTAGATGACTCCGAGGACCTCGTCATCGTGTTTCAACGGCACGCACAGAGCCGAGCAGATACCGTGCTGAACCATGCTGACGGTGGGGTCGACGCGGCGTCCTGCGGTGTCGGTGACGATGGCGCGTTCGCCGTGATCGAGTGCCCGCCCCAGCACGGATCGGCTGATCGACAGCTCTCCGCCGGCGCCGCGCAGGTTCCTCACGACGGGCCAATCCACACCGCGTCCGCTCTGTTTGCGGACGGCGATCGCTCCGCGCTCGAACCGTAGCGTATCGAAACAGATGGTCAGGGCGTCTTCGAGCAGGGCGTCCTGTTCTCGGAGCTTGAGTAGCCGCTCGCTGAGTTCGTAGAGCATTTCGAGGCGGCGTTCGCTGAGCTCGAGCGCGGAACTGCGCGATGTGAAATCCGCCGACTTGGTGCTCGGGTCGTCGTCGGAGAGGATGACCGTACTCGAACGTTCCTGGGATACTTCGGCGAGGTAGCGTACTTCCACGGAGCCGACGAGAATGTCGTCAGAATGTTGCAGCTGGTGCACCGTTATCGGTTCGTTGTTGACGAGGGTTCCGTTCTTGCTGCCCAGGTCCTCGACGACGCAACGATCGTCCTCGAGCAGGACAACGGCGTGGTGGCGTGACGCGCTGGGATCGTCGAGCACCACTTCGCAACTCGGATCGCGCCCCATGGTGTTTCTGCCCGGAAGAAGGGTGTGCTTTTCCGTGCGTCCGTCAGGGAGTGTGACTATGAGAATCGGCATGCACCTCGCTCGTACTCAGGCGATCACTGTTTGGTATCGCACGCGCACACCCAGTGGCCGCATCCGGGACAGCCGTTGCCGTACTTGGCCTGCATCGCCTCGGTGAGGTTGATGCCTTCGACGTTTGCGAGGGTGACCAGCCACGCGATGACGTCGGCGAACTCCTCGGTCTTGTCCTGTTTCGTGCCCTCCATGATGGCGGCAGCCAGTTCGCCGATCTCCTCGGTCAGCCAGAGAAAGGTCCCGGCGGACCCGCGCTGGCGGTCCTTGTCGGAGTACATCTTCTCGATGAACTGTTGCAACTCGTCCAGCGTCATGAAGCGTTCCGTTCGCTCGGCGAAAGGACCCGCGAAGCCACGCGTCGAGTATACCACACGTGCGGTCCGGTTGCACCGTACCGCGCCGTTTTGCCGAGCGGGCGGGTGTGGCCAGGGATTTTGGCATGCCAATGGTGGGGCGGGTTTCACCCGCCTTCTTGCTCGGTTGCGGCGGGTAAAACCCGCCCTACCCGGACGGTGCCAAGAAGAACAGCCACACCCGAGCGGGCGGGTGCATCACAGGAAAGGTGGCGATTCTCGCGTGCGGCGGCCCGCAACGGTTCGGCATGTACGTGGTGACCTGCTCCAGTCATTCCGAGCGCAGCGAGGCATCCAGCCCGAATGTCCTTCCAGCGAGGTTCCTCGCTGCGCTCGGAATGACAGCGGTGGGGGGACTCGCAAGGCGGTTCGATTCGGTGTCCCCCACGGCTGAAGCCATGGGGGACTCGATCGTCACGCCACGAGCAACGCAGCACTAGGAGAGAAGGATGTTGAGGTCGTCGCGGGTCAGGTCCTGGATCAGGCTGTTGGACTGGTTGATGATGGCGCCGGCGAGGTCGCGTTTGGATTGCTGGAGTTCGAGGATTTTGGATTCCACGGTGTCGCGGGCGATGAGGCGGTAGGCGATGACCTTCCTGGTCTGCCCGATGCGGTGGGTGCGGTCGATGGCCTGGGCTTCGACGGCCGGGTTCCACCAGGGGTCGAGAATGAAGACGT